>NZ_JBVVPN010000031.1:20546-20871 GCF_055811035.1 Bradyrhizobium sp. MI1.10 | reverse complement strand
CGCCCCCCCCCCCCAAAAAAAGCCGGCACATCTTCGGCGGGGCGGCGCGCGCGTTTTCACTATTACCCCCACCCCCCCCCCGGCGGGGGGGCCCCCCCCCCCCCCCACGATGGAGATGGAGCTGCGCGCCACATACTCGCTGTCATCGCCCGATTTAATCGGGCGATCCAGTATTCCAGAGACTGATGTGATTTGAACCGAGAAGCCGCGGCGTACTGGGTCGGGCCGGGGGAACCGGCGGCCCCCCCGGGGGGGGGGGGGGGGGCGGGGGGGGGGGCGCAGAAAGACCAGCACCGGCCCCCCCCCGGCGGGGGGGGGGGGGGTT
>NZ_JBVVPN010000031.1:0-20536 GCF_055811035.1 Bradyrhizobium sp. MI1.10 | reverse complement strand
CGGCTATCCCTGGGGTCACCCCTTCACACTCTCCTTGCTTTTACGTCCACCGCCGGCCGGGGGGGTGCGGGTGTCTCTGTTTACCCCGCCCCCACGACAGTGGGGTGTGAGGCGTCGACGTCGGCGCTTCACATTCAAGCCTTACGCGTACCGCCCGTGGCAGTGCTTGTACTTCTTGCCTGAGCCGCACGGACAATCCTCGTTGCGGCCGATCTTGCCCCAGCTGGCCGGGTTCTTGGGATCGCGCAACGCGGCGTCGGTGGCCTGCGCTCCGAGCGTGACGCTGGCGAGCGCCATTTCGTCCTCGCCGGTGTTCGGGTCGAATTTGTGCGCTTCCATCTGAGGCAGCACCGGGGCTTCCTGCTCCGGCGGCACGATCTCGACCCGCATCAGCTGCGCCGTAACGGCCTCGCGCAGATGCGCGCTCATCTCCTGGAAAAGGTTGAACGCCTCGGTCTTGTACTCCTGCAGCGGATCGCGCTGGCCGTAGCCGCGCAGGCCGATGACCTGGCGCAGATGGTCGAGCATGATCAGATGCTCGCGCCAGAGATGGTCGAGCGTCTGCAGCAGAATGGTCTTCTCGACGTAACGCATCACGTCGGGACCCCATTGCCCGACCTTGGCCGCCATGTGCTCGTCGGCGCGGGTCTCGATGCGCGTGAGCAGCTC
Organism: Bradyrhizobium sp. MI1.10; assembly: GCF_055811035.1. Classification (NCBI taxonomy): domain Bacteria; kingdom Pseudomonadati; phylum Pseudomonadota; class Alphaproteobacteria; order Hyphomicrobiales; family Nitrobacteraceae; genus Bradyrhizobium; species Bradyrhizobium sp. MI1.10. Next base: position 19,867 of record NZ_JBVVPN010000031.1, on the reverse strand, counting down.
CTCGTCGGCGATGCCCTCTTCCTTGGCCCAGTCCTCGACCGGCAAGTCGAGATCGAGCACGCGCTTGAGCTCTTCCTTCAGGCCCGCGACGTCCCACTGTTCGGCATAGGCGTGCTCGGGCACGTGCTTGGCGACGAGATCGTCGATGAAGGCGTGGCGCATGTCGGCGACGGTCTCGGCGACGCTGTCGTCCTTCATCAGGTCGACGCGCTGGTCGAAGATCACCTTGCGCTGGTCGTTCTGGACGTTGTCGAACTTGAGCAAATTCTTGCGGATGTCGAAGTTGCGCGCCTCGACCTTCTGCTGCGCCTTTTCGAGCGCCTTGTTGATCCAGGGATGGATGATGGCCTCGCCCTCTTGCAGGCCGAGACGCTGCAGCATGCTGTCGAGGCGATCCGAGCCGAAGATGCGCATCAGATCGTCTTCCAGCGACAGGAAGAATTTCGAGCGGCCGGGGTCGCCCTGACGGCCGGAACGACCGCGGAGCTGGTTGTCGATGCGGCGGGATTCGTGGCGTTCGGAGCCCATGATGTAGAGGCCGCCGGGCTTCTTCACCGTCTTGGCGGGCTTCGAACCCTTCGCCGGCTCGATCTCGACCTCTTCTTCGGCCTTCAGCACGATGTCGCGGAAGTGCTCGATGTCGGCCTTGATCTGCTCGATCTTCAAGGCCTTCTCGGCCTCGTCCTCGATCGAAGCGGCCTCCTGCTGGATGCGCATTTCCAGCGAGCCGCCGAGCTTGATGTCGGTGCCGCGGCCGGCCATGTTGGTCGCGATCGTGATCGCGCCGGGGACGCCGGCTTCCGCGACGATGTAGGCTTCCTGCTCGTGGAAGCGCGCGTTCAGCACCGCGAACAGCTTTGCCGGCTTGCCGGCGCGGGCCGCGGCGTACAGCTTCTGCATCGAATTTTCGCTGCCGAAATCGATCTGCCGATAGCCGTGCTTCTTGAGATATTCGGCGATCACTTCCGATTTTTCGATCGAGGCGGTGCCGACCAGCACCGGCTGCAGCCGCGCGTTGGCGCGCTCGATCTCGGCCAGGATCGCGGCGTATTTCTCGTTCTGGGTGCGATAGACCTCGTCGTCCTCGTCGAGACGGGCGACCGGCAAATTGGTCGGGATTTCCACGACCTCGAGCTTGTAGATGTCGAACAATTCGTCGGCTTCGGTCAGCGCCGTGCCGGTCATGCCGGCGAGCTTTTCGTACATCCGGAAATAGTTCTGGAAGGTGATCGAGGCCAGCGTCTGGTTTTCCGGCTGGACCTGCACGTGCTCCTTGGCTTCCAGCGCCTGATGCAGGCCTTCCGAATAGCGGCGGCCCTGCATCATGCGACCGGTGAACTCGTCGATGATGACGACCTCGTCGTCGCGGACGATGTAGTCCTTGTCGCGCGTGAACAGGGTGTGGGCGCGCAGCGCCTGGTTGATGTGGTGCACGACGGAGACGTTCTCGACGTCGTAGAGCGACTCGCCCTTGAGCTGGCCGGCATCGCGCAGCAGCGTCTCGATCTTCTCCATGCCGGCTTCGGTCAGCGTCACTGTGCGCTGCTTCTCGTCGACGTCGTAGTCGGACTTGTCGAGCTTGGGCAGGAAGCCGTCGATGGTGTTGTAGAAGTCGGAGCGGTCGTCGAGCGGACCGGAAATGATCAGCGGCGTGCGCGCTTCGTCGATCAGGATGGAGTCGACTTCGTCAACGATGGCGTAGAAGTGCGGCCGCTGGACCATGTCCTCGAGCCGGTACTTCATGTTGTCGCGCAGATAGTCGAAGCCGTATTCGTTGTTGGTGCCGTAGGTGATGTCGCAGGCATAGGCCGTCTTGCGCTCGGAATCGTCGAGGCCGTGCACGATCACGCCGGTGGTCAGGCCGAGGAAGCCGTAGATCTGGCCCATCCAGGCGGAGTCGCGGCGGGCAAGGTAGTCGTTGACGGTGACGACATGGACGCCCTTGCCGGCGAGCGCGTTGAGGTAGACCGCGAGCGTTGCGACCAGGGTCTTGCCTTCGCCGGTCTTCATCTCAGCGATGTCGCCCTCGTGCAGCACCATGCCGCCGATCAGCTGGACATCGAAATGGCGCTGGCCGAGCGTGCGCTTGGCGGCTTCACGGACCGTGGCGAAAGCGGGGACCAGAAGGTCGTCCAGGGTCTTGCCCTCGGCGAGCTGCTGCCTGAACTCGACGGTGCGGGCCTTGAGGGCTTCGTCGGAGAGTTTCGAAACCTCGGGCTCCAGCGCGTTGATCGCGTTGACGCGGGACTGATATCCCTTCACCCGCCGGTCGTTGGCGGAGCCGAAAAACTTGCGGGCGAGCGCGCCGATCATGCTTAGTTCCTGTGTTCGCGATTCAACCGCGTTCGCGTTGCAGCCAAGAGGTTGTCACCCGCCTGCCTATCAACTCACCGTGACGCCTGCTGGGCGCCGGAGCCCGGACTGCGGGGGGTCCATCCGCCATATGGGTGGGAGTTGGGCAAGTCTGGGTTCAACGGCCAAAAACGCAGCAAAATAAACGCCATCGCATGGACGCGACCGGGCAGAGATATGGCCCGGTCAGGGCCTTGTCAACGGCGGGTGCATTGCGGCTAATTCATCATTTTGACAGACTTTTCGCGTTGCCAAGGCCCCCTGAATTGGGCGAGTGTCCGCCCCGCTCGAGCAGCCCCCTGCTTCAACAAAAGGATTTTCCATGACCACCTCGTTCCCGGTAACCAAAACCGGCCTGCGCTTCGGCCTCGCCACCGCCCTCGTGGGCTGCCTTGCGCTGGCGCTGATCGCAGGTCCCGGCCGGGCTGCCGACGATCCGGTGCTGGCGAAGGTCAATGGCGCGGAAATCAAGAAGAGCGACGTCGCCATGGCCGAAGAGGAACTCGGGCCGAGCCTTGCCCAGATGGACCCGGCGACCAAGGACGAGAACGTCCTGTCCTTCCTGATCGACATGAAGATCGTCGGCAAGGCCGCCGAAGACAAGAAGCTCGCCGACGGCGAGGAGTTCAAGAAGCGGCTCGCGTTCGCCCGCAACCGCCTGCTGATGGACAGCCTGCTCGCCGGCGAGGGCAAGGCCGCCACCACCCCGGATGCCATGAAGAAGGTCTATGAGGAGGCCTCCAAGCAGATCACCGGCGAGCAGGAAGTGCACGCCCGCCACATCCTGGTCGAGACCGAGGACGAGGCCAAGGCGGTCAAGGCCGAGCTCGACAAGGGCGCGGATTTCGCCGAGCTCGCCAAGAAGAAGTCCAAGGATCCGGGCTCGGCCGACGGCGGCGACCTCGGCTTCTTCACCAAGGAGCAGATGGTGCCGGAATTCTCGGCGGTCGCCTTCGCGCTCGAGCCGGGCAAGATCTCCGACCCCGTGAAATCGCAGTTCGGCTGGCACGTCATCAAGGTCGAGGAAAAGCGCAGCCGCAAGGCGCCTGATTTCGAGCAGGTCAAGGCGCAGATCGAGCAGTATGTCACCCGCAAGGCCCAGGCCGACTACGTCGCCAAGCTGCGCGCGGAAGCCAAGGTCGAGCGGCTGGACCAGCCGGCGGATGCGGCCAAGGACGCCAAGCCGGCTGATGCCAAGCCTTCGGATGCGAAGCCGTCCGACAGCAAGATGGCGCCGCCTGCGAAGAAGTAAGAATTCGCTGTCACTTCGGTGACGTGAAGAGTATCTAACCCTCCGTGATGCCCGGCCCCCGCGCCGGGCATCTGCATATCCAGATCCCATCAAGGCGCCCGCGATGTCCTCCTCCGTCTCTCCCCTCGCCCCGAAACACGTTCCCGACATGCCCGTGATCGCGGGGGTCCGTCTCGCGACGGCCGAGGCCGGCATCCGCTACAAGAACCGCACCGACGTGCTGCTCGCGGTGATGGACAAGGGCACCGCGGTCGCCGGCGTCTTCACCAAGTCGAAATGCCCCTCCGCGCCGGTGGAATGGTGCCGCGCCAAGCTGAAGGGGGGCAAGGCGCGCGCGCTGGTGGTGAATTCCGGCAACGCCAATGCCTTCACCGGCAAGACCGGTCGCAGCTCCACCGCGCTGACCGCGAAGATCGCGGCCAAGGCCGTCGGATGCACCGAGGGCGAGATCTTCCTGGCCTCGACCGGCGTGATCGGCGAGCCGCTGGATGCGACCAAGTTCGACGGCGTGCTCGGGCGGCTCGCGGAAACCGCCGAGGCCGGCGATTATCTCGCCGCCGCCAAGGCGATCATGACCACCGACACCTTCCCGAAGGTCGCGACCGCAACCGTGAAGCTCGGCAAGGCCAAGGTCACCATCAACGGCATGGCCAAAGGTGCCGGCATGATCGCCCCCGATATGGCGACGATGCTGTCCTTCATCTTCACCGACGCACCGATCGCGCCGGCCGCGCTGCAGGCGCTGCTCAAGAGCGGCGTCGAGGACACGTTCAACGCGGTGACGATCGACGGCGACACCTCGACCTCGGATACGCTGCTGGCGTTCGCCACCGGTGCTGCCGCAGAACACGGCGCGCCGAAGATCAGCCGCGCCAGCGACCCCCGCCTGAAAGCCTTCGTCAAGGCCTTCAACCAGGTGCTCGCCAATCTTTCCGAGCAGGTGGCCCGCGACGGCGAAGGCGCCCGTAAGCTGGTCGAGATCACCGTCGAGGGCGCCAAGACCAAGGCCTCGGCGCGCAAGATCGCGATGTCGATCGCGAACTCGCCGCTGGTGAAGACCGCAATCGCCGGCGAGGACGCCAATTGGGGCCGCGTGGTGATGGCGGTCGGCAAGGCCGGCGAGCCGGCCGACCGCGACAAGCTCTCGATCTCCTTCAACGGCATCCGCGTCGCCAAGAGCGGCGCGCGCGATCCGTCCTATGACGAGGCGCAAGTGTCGGAAGCGATGAAGGCGCCGGAGATCGCGATCAAGGTCTCACTTGGCCTCGGCAAGGGCCGCGACCGCGTGCTGACCTGCGACCTCACCAAGGAGTATGTCGCGATCAACGGCGATTACAGGTCGTAAGCGTCCCGACGGGCGGCTATTTCGTGATGTGCGCAGTGATCAGCGCCTGATTGAACATGGCGTTCAGGGCGGCCGTGATGTCCGCCGGGGTATTCGCCGTATAGAAGTAGCCCGGCGTCGCGCAGCCCTGCAGGCTCGCCGGAATGAGCGGTATGTTCCAATTGGCGTAATCGTCCTCGTCATTGGCAAAAGACGCGTTCACCGGATCGATCACCTGGTAAGGAATGTAGAGCACCGAGATGATGATACCCTTGTCCTTCAGGGGTTTGCAGACGGTCGCCGGATTGATGACCGTGGCATGGTTACTGCCCGACCAGCCCCCATTCGGAACGCCTTTGACTTGCGGGTCTTGTGCGCCGTCGGTGACGAGGAATACATAGGGTCGCGCGTTGCTCGAGGCGCTGCCGTCGCCGGCGCTGACGATCAAGCTGTTGAGCGAACTCAACGCGTTATCGATATGGGTGCCGCCCGATCCGAGAGCCGTATTCATGTTGGTGTCGAGCAACGAAGCGAGATTGGCGGCTGCGTAGTTGATTGTCGACGGATTCGTCGAAGAACCGTTGATGCTGGACGTCAGCGGAAAATAGTTCTTATCGAGGTACTGAATGAACGGATAGATACCAATCCGGAATTGATTAGCGACCTTCATGCTGCTGTTGGCGGTGATAAACAGCTGGTTCACGGCGTAGCCGACCGCATCCAGCCGGAGCTGAATGCAGTTATCGGTTCCGGCGGTGGGGCAGTTCGCAACGGTCGGAAGGGTCGAATACAGTGAGCCCGGTAGACCGGACACGACTGAAGACGACAGCTTCTTGCCCTTTGGATACGTTGAATTCACAGTCGTCGTCGAAAGCAGACCGGCATAGCCGCTTTGACTGACGCGCGAGATCGCATAGCCCAGACAGTAATTGTTGGTAGGATATCCCTGCGTTCCGCTATCGGTGCACGCACTGTTCTGGGGCGCGAAATGGCAGGCCAAGGTGCAGCCTGTGGGGTATTGCCTGAAGTTGTCCGGGTTGATCGATTGCATTCGGACGGCCTCGGCCGAGGTCGACGGCAGGCCCATGGATCCGGAGACGTCGAGCGTGAGATAGAAATCGAGATAGGGCGGCAGCGACGCGGAGGCATTCGAGGTGCCGGAGACGCTGAGCTTTTGGTAGCCGAGAATCTTCAGGAAGGTGACGGGGACGTCGGCACTGAACTGGACGCTGGCGGCCACGGCGATCCCAGTCTTCGTCACCGTGCTGTTGCGAGACAAGTTGGGCGGTGCCGTGACATTGCTCATGTTGGCGTCGAACACGTTATTCGCGTCGTTCACGCCCTCCGTGACGGAGCCATTGCCCGTCATGGCTGCGGCAGCGATAAAGCCGGGGGCCTTCTGTGAGACGGCGGCGACAGCGGCGCCATCGGCAGCAGCTTGCAGCTTTGCCTTCATCCTGGTCGCCATCGAATAGTCGACGGCGCAACCGATGAACGTGATCAGGGGGACGCAGCAGATTGCGAAGATCACCGCGACATTGCCGCGGCGATCGCGGAGAAACCGACGGAAGATGGGACGAAACTCAACGCGCATGGATCTGGCCCGGAATGGTTTCAGCGTTTCCACTCTAGGAACCGTGGATTAAATATGACTTATGGAGACCTCGGAAACACGGGCCGTCACAGGGTTAACGAACCGTTGCGGATGATCCTTCAGCGAGCGGAATTCCAGGGATGGCTGATCTCAAACTGACGCTCGTGGTGGCTTGCGCGCTGGTCGACGCCGACAAGCGCGTCCTGATCGCGCAGCGCCCCGAGGGCAAGACGCTGGCCGGCCTCTGGGAATTTCCCGGCGGCAAGTGTGAGCCCGGCGAGCGGCCGGAACAGAGCCTGATCCGCGAACTCCACGAGGAGCTCGGCATCAGCGTCGCGGAGCCCTGCCTGGCGCCGCTGACATTCGCGAGCTACGGCTACGAGACCTTTCACCTCCTGATGCCGCTCTACATCTGCCGGCGCTGGGAGGGACAGGTCACGCCACGCGAAGGCCAGACCCTGGCCTGGGTTCGCGCCAACAAGCTGCGCGACTATCCCATGCCGCCCGCGGACATTCCGCTGATCCCGCATTTGATCGATTTACTGATGTGAGCTCGGACCTCATCCTGAGGAGACCGCGCAGCGGTCGTCTCGAAGGATGGCTGCGGATGAGAGCCGGGCCTGCATGGTTCGAGATGGCGCCGACGCGCCTCCTCACCATGAGGAGTTACGTCCCTCCCGCCTTCTTCACCGCATCCGCCAGGCTCGCCTTCGCTGATCCGGGCTTGAGCGGCTGCTGCTGGCTCGCATGCGGGGCCCAGCCTGAGAGCCAGATGATGTCGAATGTCGCACGGATGCGGCCGTCGGCATCGGCAAAGCGTTCCGCGTAGATTTCAGCCATCCGCAGCAGCGTCGATCGCCGGCTGGGCGTGCGTCGCCGTTCGATCAGCACATTGGCGGCGCCCATGCGCCTGATATCCTGCATCAGCGCGAAGGCATTGCCATAGCGCACCACGACGCGGTCGACATCGGTGACCGGCAGCGCAAATCCTGCCCGCTGCAACAGCGCGCCAACGTCGCGTAAATCGGCAAACGGCGCCACACGCGGCGAAACACCGCCCTCGCATTCGGCCTCGGCGGCGGCAAAAGCCTGGCGCAGCTCGGTCAGGCTGTCGCCGCCGATCATCGCCGCCAGCAGAAGGCCGTCCGGCCTCAGCGCGCGACGGATTTGCGCGAGCACCCCCGGCAGATCGTTGACGAATTGCAGCGCCAGCGCCGAGACCACGAGGTCGAGGCTCTCGGGCGCAAAGGGCAGCTTCTCCGCACCCGACGTATCGAGCTCAATGCGCTCGATCGAGGGCAGTCGCGCGCGCAACACGGCGAGACCCTCGCCGGGCGTCCAGAGATCGGCCGCTGTACGAAACTCCCGCATCACTGCGGCCAGCCGGTCGGACATGTCCTCGGCGACCCGATCCAGCAGGAAGCTCACCGCACCTTGCGCCTGCGCGCGGCGCTGTCGCGCGTGCAGCAAAGCACGGTCGAACAGAGCGGGCGCGGTTTGCGGGGTTGTGGCCATGGCGCTGGTTACGCCGATCATGCTGGTTCTGGCAATCCACTGCGCGCGGCGCTAGCCTTGCCTCGTGGAGGCCGACGCCGGCCCCCCGTGTTCCAAACTAGCAATGCGCACCAGGTCCGCGGCGCCGGAGCGTCAAACGATGATCACCTGTTATCTGCGATACGAGATCCCCCCGGACAAGCTCGCCGAATTCGAAGCCTATGGCAGGATGTGGCTGGAACTGGTGCCAAGATTCGGCGGCATCCACCACGGGTACTTCCTGCCATCGGAAGGCGCGAGCGACGTCGCCCTCGCAATGTTCAGCTTCCCGAGCTTCGCGGCGTACGAACAATATCGGAAGGACAGCGCCGAAGATCCGGACGTCCAGAAAGCGATCGAATTCGCAAGGCAAACGCGCTGCTTTCGCCGTTATGAGCGATCGTTCTTCCGGCCCGTGCTGCCGAAGAGCCGTAGGCCGGGCGCGGACGAGAACAGCCCATTGGCTTGAGCGTGGCGCAGGACGGCGCTAGCCTTGCCCAATGGGCGCCGAGGCATCACCACCACGCTCCATTTCCAGCCATCTGCGCGGCGCGCTCGAGGCCTGCCGCGGGGTATTGGCCCATCTGCCACGGCTCGCGCTCGACATCGCGCTGCCGACGCTGTGCGTGTCCTGCCGCGAGCCGGTCGATGGCGAGGGCGTGTGCGCTTCGTGCTGGGCGCGGCTGTCGTTCATCGAACGGCCCTACTGCCCACGGCTCGGCATTCCCTTCGTCTATGACCCCGGCCCCGACATGCTATCGATGGAGGCCATTGCGAGCCCGCCGGCCTACCAACGGGCGCGCGCTGCGGTGCGCTATGACGACGTCGCGCGCACCCTGGTGCATGCGCTGAAATACCAGGACCGCACTGATCTCGCGCCGGCCATGGGGCGCTGGATGGCGCGGGCGGGCGGCGAGTTGCTCGCCGGCGCCGACATGCTGGTGCCGGTGCCCCTGCATTGGCGGCGGGCCTGGCGCCGCCGCTACAACCAATCCGGCGCCCTGGCACGCATCATCGAGCGGCAGAGCGGGGTGAAAGTGAAAGCTGAGGTGCTGCGCCGGGTACGCGCCACCGAGCAGCAGATCGGCCTGTCGCGGGCCCAGCGCGCCACCAATGTGCAGGGCGCATTCCAGGTATCCCCGGACCGTCAGGCGGACGTCCAGGGTCGGCGCATTGTCCTCATCGACGACGTCCTGACGTCGGGTGCGACCCTGGATGCCTGCGCGCGAGCCCTGCTCCGGGCCAAGGCGGCGCAAGTGGACGTGCTGGTGTTTGCCCGGGTTGTCGAGAGCCGGTGAAGTCCCATATAATTCAATGAATTCATGACATGAAAGCGCCAGACAAGATGACCGCTGCTGTCGAGATCTACACCAGGCCGGGCTGCGGCTATTGTTCCGCCGCCAAGTCGCTGCTGACCCGCAAGAAGGCGACGTTCACGGAGTTGGATATCGCCAAGAACCCGTCCTGGCGCCAGGAGATGTACGATCGCTCCGGCGAGGGCTCGACCTTCCCGCAGATCTGGATCGGCGGAACCCATGTCGGAGGCTGCGACGAACTCTACGCGCTCGATCGTGAAGGCAAGCTCGACGCCATGCTCGAAAGCGTCAAGGCGGAGTCATGAGCGACAACAGGACCTTCACGGCAGCGATGGTGCAGATGCGCACCGGCCTGATGCCCGAGCCAAGCCTCGCGCAGGCCACCAGGCTGATCCGCCAGGCTGCGGCCAATGGCGCCGACTACGTGCAGACGCCCGAAGTCAGCAATATGATGCAGCTCAACCGCAAGGCCCTGTTCGAGCACCTCCAGAGCCAAGACGACGACAACTCGCTGAGGGCGTACCGGGCGCTCGCGGCCGAACTGAAGATCCACATCCATGTCGGCTCGCTGGCGCTGCGCTTTTCGGACGAAAAAGCGGTCAACCGCTCGTTCCTGATCGGGCCCGAGGGCAATGTGCTCGCGAGCTACGACAAGATCCACATGTTCGACATCGAGCTCCCTGACGGCGAGAGCTATCGCGAATCCGCCAATTACCAGCCGGGCGAGACGGCCGTGATCTCCGACCTGCCCTGGGGCCGCGTCGGCCTGACGATCTGTTATGACGTGCGCTTCCCCGCGCTCTACCGCGCGCTGGCCGAGAGCGGCGCGTACTTCATCACGGTACCCTCGGCCTTCACCCGCAAGACCGGCGAGGCGCATTGGCACGTGCTGTTGCGTGCGCGCGCGATCGAGACCGGTTGCTTCATCTTCGCCGCGGCGCAGGCAGGCCTGCACGAGAACAAGCGGGAGACCTATGGCCATTCGTTGATCATCGATCCCTGGGGCGAGATCCTCGCCGAAGGCGATGTCGAGCCCGGCATCATCATGGCACAAATCGATCCGGCCAAGGTCGAGACCGCGCGCCGCGCGATCCCCTCGCTCCAGCACGGCCGCCGCTTCGGCGTCGCCGACCCCAAGGCCGGGCCGGACCACCTGCATCTGGTGCGGGGATCGGCATGATCCGCTACGCGCTCCGCTGCGACCGGAGCCACGACTTCGAGAGTTGGTTCCAGAGCTCGGCCGCGTACGATTCTCAGGTGAAGCGCAAGCTCGTGACTTGTCCGATCTGCGGCTCGGCCAAGGTCGACAAGGCGATCATGGCACCGCGCATCGTCGGCAAGAAGGGCCGCGGACGCGCCACGCCGCCGCCTGAGCCCACCGCCACGACGACCGCGCCCGAGGCTGCGCAATCCGCACCGACCTCGCTGTTGATGGCGCAGGAGCGGGAGCTGCGCGCCAAGCTCAAGGAGCTGCGCGATCACATCGTGAAGAACGCCGACAATGTCGGCGAGCGATTCGCCAATGAAGCCCGCGCGATGCATTACGGCGACAAGGAGCACCGTCCGATCTATGGCGAAGCCTCGCCCGACGAGGCCAAGTCGCTGATCGACGAAGGCATCGAGGTGTCTCCGCTGCCGACGCTGCCGGAAGACCGGAATTAGACTCCCACCAACACCGCCACGCCGACCACGATCAGCGCGATGCCGATAATTTCGCGCGGCGCGATCGGCTGCTTGAACGAGTAGTAGGCCACGGCCTGCGCGAACAGCACCTCGATCAAGGCGAGTGTGCGAACATTGGCGGCGGCCGTCAGCGCGAACGCCAGGAACCAGAACTGCGAGGCGAAGGCGCCGGTGAAGCCGGCCAGCATTGAGGGCCGCCACATTGAGAGGATGCCCTGAAGCACCTTTGGCGCGCGCCAGAGCAGATAGATCGTCAGGATCAACGTCTGCACGAACAGGCCGAGCACCAGCGTGAACGATGCCGCCGTCACGAACGAGACATCAGGCACGTTGATGATGGCGCCGCGGAAGCCGACCGCTGACAACGCGAACGCCGCCGCCGCGACGAGACCGGTGATGGTCGGCTTCAATTCGGCAAAACTCTTCTCGCCACCGGGCCGTAGCGCGGTGATGACGACGCCGATTGTCGCGATCACGATCGCCAGCACCTTGAGCCATGTCAGATGATCGCCGAGGAAGACGAAGCCGAAGATGGCGGTCTGGATCGCCTCGGTTTTCAGATAGGCCGTCGTCACCACGAAGGAGCGGTCGTTCATGGCGAGCAGCATCAGGCCGGTCGCGACGATCTGGCTGAGCGCGCCGAGCAGCAGCCACGGCCAGAACACACCGGGCGGCATGCCGAGATGATCGCCGGTGGCAACCAGCACCACTGCCAGGAACAGGAGCGAGAACGGAAAGCCGAATAGGAAGCGGATATTGGTCGCGCCCCAAGTCCCCAGCGGCTTTGTCAGTGACCGCTGCATCGCATTGCGCGCGACCTGGCCGAGCGCGGCAATGACGGTGAAGGGAATCCAGAGGCTGGCGATGGTGAACATGGGGAAATGGGTGGGAGGGCCAATGATTGCGGCCAACCTGCCGCTAGCTGTTCAATGGGTCAACCACACGAACGTCATGGGAGCGATGCTATCGCCAAATTCATCGTCGTCCTGGACAAGCGAAGCGCAGATCCAGGACCCATTACCCCTGGGAGTGGTTTGGCGAAGACTCGAGATTATCTGTCTCGCGCCACAACTTCTCCCAGGGGTAATGGGTCCTGGCTTTCGCCAGGACGACGCCGAATGTTTGGAAGCAGCAACGCCTCACACCATGCCTTCCGCCACCACCATGTAGTTCACGTCCATGTCTGACGAGAGGGTCCATTTGTCGGCGAAGGGTGAGTAGACGACGCCGGTCTGCTCGGTGATGACCAGGCGGTTGTCGAGCAGGTATTTCGTCAGTTCGTCGGGGGTGACGAATTTGTTCCACTCGTGGGTGCCGCGCGGCAGCCATCGCAGCACATATTCGGCGCCGACGATGGCGAGCGCAAAACTCTTCCAGTTCCTGTTCAGCGTCGAGACCACCATCAACCCGTTCGGCTTCAGCATCGCGGCGCAGCGCTTCAGGAAAACGCCGACGTCGACCACGTGCTCGACCACCTCCATCGCCAGCACGATGTCAAAGCGCTCGCGCGGGTCGATCTCCTCAACCGTGGTGCAGCGATAGTCGATCGCGAGATGCGCCTTGTCGGCATGCAGCTTCGCGGCCGCGATGTTGCTGACCGACGGATCGACGCCGATGACCTGCGCACCCAGGCGCGACAGCGGCTCGCAGAGCAGGCCGGCGCCGCAGCCGATATCGAGCACGCGCAGACCGCCGAGGCAGTTGAGGCTGCGCAAATTGCGCTCGAACTTGCGGCAGGCGGCATCGCGGATGTAGCCGAGCCGCAGCGGGTTGATCCGGTGCAGCGGCGCCATCTTGCCGTTGGGGTCCCACCACTCGGCCGAAAGTTTTGAGAATTTCGCGATCTCGGCGGCGTCGACGGTCGAGCCCGGCTGCGGGCTTGCGGTAGCGGAAGTATTTTGCTGCATGCTCATGGGTTGCGCGCGGTCCTACCGCGTGGTGATCGAACTGCGGAAGGCGAGCGGCGAGGCGATGGTCCGGATGGTTTCGCGACCTTCCCCCACGCCATTGATGGTGACGTCGCCATAGTTGAGAATACGTCCGAGAATGGTCTGATTCACATCGACGCTCTCGACCTTATCCAGCGCCATCTCGAAGGTGCGGCGCTTGATGAAGCCGGTCTTGTGCACGACCCGCAAATTGGTCACGTCGGTCTCGGTGGTAAAGCGATGGAACCAGCCCTTCACGGTCCAGTACAGCGCCGCCAGAGCCACTAGGCCGGCCGCGACCAGACAGAGCAGGACGAGCCCCTCGACGATGGTTTGCCGGGACAGGACGAACAGGACCAGCGCCACGATCCAGGCCAGGATCGCCGGAAAATAGAAGATCCAGTGCGCATTGGTCGAATACAGCACCCGCTCGCCCGGTTGCAGGATCTCGTCGATGTAACGCGCCATGACCTCGAATAACCCATTGCCCGGATTGGCCCGCGCAGGAACCTGCTTGCCCCCGGCCCCGCCCCTCTGTATACGCGCGGTCGGTATCGCAGGCACCCGTCCAGCGCGGGTCACCATACTTATCCTTATGAGGGAATGCACGCGTCGTCATGAGCCGCCTCGTGATGAAATTCGGCGGCACATCCGTCGCCAACATCGAACGTATCCGCAACGTCGCACGCCATGTGAAGCGTGAGGTCGACGCCGGCCATGAAGTGGCCGTGGTCGTCTCGGCGATGTCCGGTAAAACCAACGAGCTGGTGGCCTGGTGCACCGAGGCCTCGCCGATGCACGACGCACGCGAATACGACGCCGTGGTCGCCTCGGGCGAACAGGTGACGTCCGGCCTGCTTGCCATCGTGCTTCAGGGCATGGGTATCCAGGCCCGCTCCTGGCAGGGCTGGCAGATCCCGATCACGACCAGCGACGCCCATGCTTCGGCCCGGATCGAGGGCATCGACGGCAGCGAGATCATCAAGCGCTTCAGGGAGCGCAAGGAAGTCGCCGTGATCGCCGGCTTTCAGGGCATCAACCCCGAGACCAACCGCATCACCACGCTCGGCCGCGGCGGCTCCGACACCTCGGCCGTGGCAATCGCCGCCGCCGTCAAGGCGGACCGCTGCGACATCTACACCGACGTCGACGGTGTCTACACAACCGATCCGCGAATCGTGCCGAAGGCGCGCCGGCTCGACAAGATCGCGTTCGAAGACATGCTGGAGCTGGCCTCCCAGGGCGCCAAGGTGCTCCAGGTCCGCTCAGTGGAACTCGGCATGGTCCACAACATGCCGATTTTCGTCCGCTCGAGCTTCGACAAGCCCGAGGATATCGACCCGCATGCCAACCAGCCGCCCGGCACGCTGATCTGCAGCGAGGAGGAGATCATGGAAAGCCACGTCGTCACCGGCATCGCCTTTTCGAAGGACGAGGCCCAGATCTCGGTACGCCAGATCGAGGACAAACCCGGCGTGGCGGCGTCGATCTTCGGCCCGCTCGCGGAGGCCAACATCAACGTCGACATGATCGTGCAGAACGTCTCCGAAGACGGCAAGACCACCGATCTCACCTTCACGGTCCCGGCCGCCGACTATACCAGGGCCAAGGAGACCATCACCGCGGCCAAGAGCCAGATCAATTACGCCCGGCTCGACACCGCGACCGACGTTGCCAAGATCTCGGTGATCGGCAGCGGAATGCGCAGCCATGCCGGCGTCGCCGCCCAGGCGTTCTCGGCCCTCGCAGGACGGAATATCAACATCCGGGCCATTACAACCTCCGAGATCAAGTTCTCGGTTCTGATCGACACCGCCTATACCGAGCTTGCGGTGCGCACGCTGCACACGCTCTACGGTCTCGATCAGGCGTAGGCTAATTTTCTCTTAGCGGTCGCAGCAAACGCTGAGGTCTCCACACTTTCGCGTTTGGCAGGCGTTTTGCTTGGCAAAACAAGCCCCAATTCGCTATACGGCGAACAGGGTGGGCTGCCAGAAACTGTGCCCCAGTTGAGGCGGTGCTGATTCGGCCCAGGCAACCGCCGGGGCCGGCGCCGGACGAGCAAATTTGTTGTTTTTCTGGATTTCTGGGCGAGCCGCCGCGGGCCCTTTCGGCCCCGGCTGACGAAGGAGATTGACGGTTCATGCGGAGCGCGTCGGGAGGTCCCCGCGTCTTGTTGAGACGGCTCCGCGAAACCATGGCGGAGCAGGTCTCGGCCCAGGAGCGGCTGGACAAGATCGTGGTGCTGATCGCCGCCAACATGGTGGCCGAGGTGTGCTCGGTCTATGTGCTGCGCGTCGACAACACGCTCGAGCTCTATGCCACCGAAGGCCTCAACCGCGAGGCGGTGCACCACACCGTGCTCAGCGCCCATGAGGGCCTTGTCGGCCTGGTCGCCAGCGAGGCAACCCCTCTCAACTTGAACGACGCGCAGAGCCATCCGGCCTTCTCGTTCCGCCCGGAGACCGGCGAAGAGATCTACCACTCCTTCCTCGGCGTGCCGATCCTGCGCGCCGGCAACACGCTCGGCGTGCTGGTGGTGCAGAACCGCGCCAAGCGCAACTATGTCGAGGAGGAGCTCGAGGCGCTTCAGACCACGGCGATGGTGCTGGCGGAGCTGATCGCCTCAGGCGAGCTGTCCGCGCTGGCCCAGCCGGGCCATGAGCCCGCCGCGCGCCATTCGGCGCAGAAGGTCGGCGCCATCCTGTCGGAAGGCATCGCGCTCGGCCACGTCGTGCTGCACGAGCCGCGCGTCGTCATCAAGGACTACATCGCCGAGGACCTGCCGAAGGAGATCAAGCGGCTCGACACCGCGCTCGCCAAGCTGCGCGCCGATCTCGATCGCATGCTGGAGCGCGGCGACGTCGCGGAAGGCGGCGAGCATCGCGAGGTGCTGGAAGCCTACCGCATGTTCGCCAACGACCAGGGCTGGTCGCACAAGCTGCACGAGGCGGTCGCCACCGGCCTGACGGCGGAAGCCGCCGTCGAGCGTGTGCAATCCGACACCCGCGCGCGCATGCTGCGCTCGACCGATCCCTATTTGCGCGACCGGCTGCATGATCTCGAGGATCTCGGCTATCGCCTGATGCGGCAACTGGTCGGCCAGGATCACGCGCCGTCACGCGAACAATTGCCCGACAATGCCATCGTCATCGCGCGCGCGATGGGCCCGGCGGCGCTGCTCGACTACGACCGCAAGCGCCTGCGCGGCATCATATTGGAAGAAGGCACCGCCAATTCCCACGTCTCGATCGTGGCGCGCGCGCTTGGCATTCCCGCGGTCGGCGAAGTCCCGAACGCGCCCGGTATCGCCGATCCCGGCGACGCCGTCATCGTCGACGGCACCTCCGGCATGATCTATGTGCGCCCATCGCAGGAGGTCGAAGCGGCCTTCGCGGAGCGCGTGCGCTTCCGCGCCCGCCGCCAGGCGCAGTATCTGGCGCTGCGCGACCTGCCCTGCGTCACCAAAGACGGCCAGAAGGTCGAGCTGATGATCAATGCGGGTCTCGCGATCGACCTGCCGCACATCGAGGACACCGGCAGCGCCGGCATCGGCCTGTTCCGCACCGAGCTGCAATTCATGGTCGGCCAGAGCCTGCCGCGCACCAGCGACCAGCTCGCGCTCTATCGCACCGTGTTGGATGCCGCCGGCACCAAGCCCGTCACCTTCCGCACCCTCGACATCGGCGGCGACAAGGCGCTGCCTTACATGGAGGCGGTGATCGAGGAGAATCCCGCGCTCGGATGGCGCGCGATCCGGCTCGGGCTCGACCGTCCCGGGCTGTTGCGCGGCCAGATCCGCGCCCTGCTGCGCGCCGGCGGCGGCCGCGCGTTGCGCATCATGTTCCCGATGATCTCGGAGGTGGGTGAATTCGATTCGGCGAAGGCGCTGGTCGAACGCGAGCTGACCTATCTGCGCCAGCACGGCCACACACTGCCGGAGCGGATCGACATCGGCACCATGGTCGAGGTGCCGGCGCTGCTCTATCAGCTCGACGAGCTTCTCAAGAAGGTCGACTTCATCTCGGTCGGCTCCAACGATCTGTTCCAGTTCCTGTTCGCGGTCGACCGCGGCAATGCAAAGGTCTCCGAACGCTTCGACACCATGTCGGCGCCGATCCTGCGTGCGCTGCGCGACATCGCGCGCAAGTCGCAGGAGGCGAAGAAATCGCTGTCACTCTGCGGCGAGATGGCCTCGAAGCCGATCGGCGCACTGGCCCTGATCGCGATGGGCTATCGCTCGCTGTCGCTCTCGGCCACCGCGCTCGGCCCGGTCAAGGCGATGGTGATCGATCTCGACGCCAAGAAGGCCGAAGCGATGCTCGGCCCGTTGCTGGACGCGCCCGCCGGCAGCGTCTCGATCCGGCAGAAGCTGACGGAATTTGCCGAGGCTGAAGGCCTGGCGTTGTAGCGGGCCTGTCGCCCCTTCCTGCCGCCTCGCCCTTTCCCGCATTTTGAGACTGAACCGATGTCGTCACTCCCCGAAGCCAAACTGGACGTCCTGCTCGCGCATCACGCCTCGCTCGAAGCCGAATCGCTCGGTCAGCTCGCCTCCGAACGCTATGTGCAGATCACGCGTGAGCTCGCCGAGCTCACGCCATTGATCGAAGCGGTCAAAACCTATCGTTCGGCCGTCAAGGAGCTCGCCGACACCGAGGTGCTGATCGCCGATCCCGCGACCGATGCCGAGATGCGCGCCATGGCGGAAGCCGAGCGCGACGAGCTGACGCCGAAGATCGAGGATCTGGTCCAGAAAATCCGCGTCGCGCTGCTGCCGAAGGACGCCATGGACGACCGCAACGTGGTGCTGGAAATCCGCGCCGGCACCGGCGGCGACGAGGCTTCGCTGTTCGCCGGAGATTTGTTCCGGATGTACGAGCGCTTCGCGGCCCTGCAGGGCTGGAAGGTCGAGGTGATCTCGGCGAGCGAAGGCAGCGTCGGCGGCTACAAGGAAATCATCGCCGAGGTGCAGGGCCGCGGCGCGTTCTCGAAGCTGAAGTTCGAGTCCGGCGTGCACCGGGTGCAGCGCGTGCCGGACACCGAGACGCAGGGGCGCATCCACACATCCGCCGCCACGGTCGCCGTAATGCCCGAGGTCGAGGAGGTCGATGTCGAGATCCGGAACGATGATTTGCGTATCGAGACCATGCGCGCCGGGGGCGCCGGCGGCCAGCACGTCAACAAGACCGAATCGGCGATCCGCATCACCCACATCCCGACCGGCATCGTGGTGATGATGCAGGACAGCCGCTCGCAGCACAAGAATCGCGCTTCTGCCATGAACATCCTGCGTTCGCGCATTTACGACGCCGAGCAGCAACGCCTCGACGCGGCGCGCTCGGCCGAGCGCAAGGAGAAGGTCGGCTCCGGCGATCGCAGCGAGCGCATCCGCACTTACAATTTTCCGCAAGGACGCGTCACCGATCACCGCATCAATTTGACGCTCTACAAGCTGCCGCAGGTGATGGCGGGCGAAGCGCTGGGCGAACTGACCGACGCGCTCACCACCGAGCATCAGGCTGCGCAGCTCGCCGCCCAGGGCGCGGCGGCGTGAGGATCTGACGTCGCGTCAAGCCCCGCTGGAGGCGCGGAACGACTTCAGGAGCCGGCTCAATGCCGGGCTCGCGGCGCGGCGGAGCTCCTCGAGGTTCTTGCGCGAGAGCGCCTGGAGCTTCTGCTCACCCTTTTTCGTCAGCTTGAGATGAACGCGTCTGGCGTCTTCAGGGTCGGCAATGCGGCTGACCAGCCCAAGCTTCGCGAGGCGGTTGATCAGTTCCACGGCGGAGTGATGCCGGATCAGCAGAAACCGCGCGACATCACCGATGCTCGCGGGACCCGGACGCACGAAGCCCTTGATCCCAAGCAGCGCCTGATGTTGCGTCGGCGTCAATCCCTGCTGTGCTGCGGCTGCCTCGCTGAACGCCAGAAAGCTTCGGATCTGGTAGCGGAACTGCGCCAGCCCAGCATAGTCGGAGTCGCGCATCGTACCGCGGCGTGAAGCCCGCGCAGGTATCGCCGCCGTCGACCGTTGCGCCTTCTTCGCCTGAACCATGCCGTGCCCCTCCGTTCTTGCCACTCGGCAACGCGGGCAGCCCAGCCAAAAGTAGCAAGCAGCAGCGCCGGGACCAACCAGCGGGAACTCCGGATACACAGCTATCCGTCGATCTATTCGAAGCTGGACAGCAGGATCTTCACCAGGATGACCTGGAACGCGATCGGGATGCGGACGCTTTTCCGCCGGATCGAGCGCTGCAGCGCGCCGGCAATCTCGGCGCTGGTCAAGGCACCCGCGGATGCATTGCCAATCAACTCCGCCCACATCTGCGACAGCGAGCCTCCGGGCGGGATCACCGGCTTGATCGTCACGCCACAGCCCTGCGCCCAGTCGATGATTTCCCTCATCGTGTGAGGACCGCAATTGCGCGCGGTCGCGAGGCGTTCGGCCGTCAGCGCAAGCAGCAACTCGCGCGAGGGCGACCAATTCCCCTTCGGCGGCTGCTCGGCAGTGAGCTCGACCGCGAGCTCCTTGAGGACGTTCTGGGCGCGCACGCTCAGCTTCTGCATCGGACCGGGTGCGCGCTTCGCCTGAACGGGGCCGACGGCGGGCCCGCGCCGGCCGGCCGGCCAATTACGCGGATCCGGCATGCGCGACGCATCGCCGGATTGCGGTGTCGCCCGCTGCCCGTTCGCCTCTTCCACCGGCCACGCCGCCTCCTGCCGCCCCGCACCTTGCGCCCATGACCGTCGCTTCCGGGTACCCGCCACTGTCGTCTGCCGCGCCATTTTTTCTCGCCGAACCCGCCAGCCTCGTACTCATCTGTGGACGCCCCGCGAGATGCAAGCGATTTTTGAAGAAGATCGGCACGTAGTCGGATGCTGCCATCT
>NZ_JBVVPN010000030.1:0-92801 GCF_055811035.1 Bradyrhizobium sp. MI1.10 | reverse complement strand
TTGCGGATTTTCATGGGATTGATCGAATACCTGAGGAACACGTGAAGGGAGCAATGGCATCTTGCTAGCTTGTTTGCAGCCGCCAACAAAGGCGGATGTGGGGCCTCATCCTCACAGAGTTAAGAAAAAGGCCACCATCAAAATTTCACCTTTGTTAAGCTGTTGGCAACCGTAACCAGGCCTCCTGAGGGCGGATTTTGGCCGGACAGGTGTGGACATGATGCAATCAATGGCAGGGCTGGCGAAACGGGGCGGGTCCGTGACCGGTGCGACGATGATTGCGGCCGCCCTGCTGTTCCCGCTTCCCGCCGGCGCGCAGGCTCAGAACGGTCTGTCCAATCTGTTCGGCGGTATTTTCTCAGGCCCGAACCCGGCGACTTCGCAAGCAGCGCCCGGATCCAGCGGCGCTCAAACGGGAGTTCAACCCTGGACCGGCGAGGACGGCGCCTCCGGCCATCCGCTGATGACAGCCGGCGCGATCCGCGAGGCCGCGGGTAGCTTCAACAATTGCGTCGCAGGGATGTGGCCCGATGCCGCACGGCGCAACATCACTCAGGAAAATTTCCAGCGCTTCACGGCAGGCCTCGCGCCCGATCTGCGCATCATGGACCTGATGGACTCGCAGCCCGAGTTCACTAAGTCGATCTGGGATTATCTCGACATCCTCGTGAACGACAACCGCCTCGCCAAGGGCCGCGAGGTTCTCGCCAAGTACAAAGCGCAGTTCGACGCCACTGAAAAAGCCACCGGCGTCGACCGCTATATCATCGCCTCGATCTGGGGCATCGAGTCCAACTACTCGACGCAGATGGGCGATCGCAGCGTGCTGCAATCGACCGCGACGCTCGCCTGCATCGGGCGCCGCCAAGCTTACTTCAAGGACGAATTCCTCTCGGCGCTGGAGATCCTCAACCGCGGCGATCTCAGGCCCGAACAGTTGCGCGGCTCCTGGGCCGGCGCCTTCGGCCCGACGCAGTTCATGCCGACCGCGTTCAAGCGCTTTGCCGTGGACGGCGACGGCGACGGCCGGCGTGACGTCGTCGACAATCCCTCCGACCTGATCGCGTCGACCGCCA
The DNA here is from genome assembly GCF_055811035.1 of Bradyrhizobium sp. MI1.10. Taxonomy (NCBI): domain Bacteria; kingdom Pseudomonadati; phylum Pseudomonadota; class Alphaproteobacteria; order Hyphomicrobiales; family Nitrobacteraceae; genus Bradyrhizobium; species Bradyrhizobium sp. MI1.10. The sequence continues at coordinate 91,725 of NZ_JBVVPN010000030.1, read as the reverse complement.
ACAATCTGAAGAAGGACGGCTGGCAGGCCGGCCAGACCTGGGGCTACGAGGTCGTGGTGCCCCAAGGCTTCAACTACATGCTGGCCGACCGCGCCAAGGCGATGACGATGGCGCAATGGGAAAAGCTCGGCCTCAAGCGCCCGACCAACCAGCCCTTCCCGCATCCGGCGGAGAAGGCCTATCTGCTTGCGCCGGCCGGTGCCCAAGGGCCGGGCTTCCTGATGCTGCAGAACTTCCGCGTCATCATGAAGTACAACCCGGCCGAGGCCTATGCGCTGGCGATCGGCCATTTCGCCGATCGCCTCCGCGGCGGCCAGCCCTTCGTGCAGCCCTGGCCGCGGCAGGAGCGGGAGCTGTCCCGCACCGAGCGGCTGGAACTGCAGCAGCTGCTGGCCCAACGCGGCTTCTACAAGGGCACCCCGGACGGCCAGTTCGGCGGCCAGACCCGGGAGGCCCTGCGCAACTTCCAGGCCTCGATCGGGGTCCCCGCCGACGGTTTTGCCTCCTCCGACGTGCTGGACCGGCTGCGCGGGCGGTAAAATCGCGTCGAAAGTAACCCTGAACAGGGATTTTGGCAGGCAGCCTTGACGGCGGCGCCTGTTCCTCGGCGTATGGGTCAAAATCTGCAACAGAATCTGCCCGTTTGGCGCCCGATTCCGTTATTATATCGAGCGTGTCCCGATCCCCCATTGCGCGTGCCCGAGATCGCATGTCGAAGAAGTCCCTGCTCAAGGCGCTGACCGAGACCGGCCCGTTGATCGCGCTGGGGACGGCGCTTGCGATTCTGGTATCGGTTGCCGGCCCGGCCTCGGCGCAGTTCTTCAACTTCCCCGGCTTCGGCGGTCCACCGCAGCGCGCGGCCCCGCCGCCGCGCAATGGCGGAGGCGGCGGCTGGTTCGGCGGAGATTTCTTCGCGCCGTTCCAGCAGCAACAGCAGCAGGCGCCGCGCCAGGATTTTTCGCGCGCGCCGGCGCCAGCCAAGCGTGACACCACGCCCGACAAGAACGTGCTGGTGATCGGTGACGCCATGGCCGACTGGCTCGCCTACGGCCTGGAAGACGCCTACACCGAGCAGCCCGACATGGGCGTGATCCGCAAGCACAAGACCACATCCGGCCTGATCAAGTACCAGCCGAAGGGCGAGCCCTCTGATTGGGTGGCTGCGGCCAAGGGCATTCTCGAGACCGAGAAGCCTGAAATCATCGTCGTCATGCTCGGCCTCAACGACCGCATCTCGATCCGCGAGCCGGTGGCCGAGAAATCGGACAAGGACAAAGACAAGAAGAACGACAAGGGCGCCCGCGCCAAGCCGCAAGGAAAGCCGGGTGACAAGCCGGGCGATGCCAAACCCGACACGGCCGCCAAGCCGGACGACAAGCCCGCCGACACCGACCTGCCGCAGGATGATGCCGATAACGCCGACACGCCTGCGGCCGCGCCCGAAAAGACGGCGCGCAATCCGAACGGTGTCTACGAATTCCGCGACGAGCGCTGGGTCGAGCTCTACGGCAAGAAGATCGAGGAGCTCGCCAACGTCCTCAAGGCCAAAGGCGTGCCGGTGCTCTGGGTCGGCCTGCCCGCGATCCGCGGCCCCAAGGGCACGGCGGACATGCTGTTCCTGGATTCGCTCTATCGCGAAGGCGCGGCCAAGGCCGGCATCACCTATGTCGACGTCTGGGACGGCTTTGTAGACGAAGCCGGCCGCTTCCTTCAGAAGGGCCCGGACTTCGAAGGCCAGATCCGTCAGCTCCGCAGCGGCGACGGCGTCTATTTCACAAAACCCGGCGCGCGCAAGCTCGCGCATTATGTCGAGCGCGAGATCACGCGCCTGCTCGCAGGCCGCTCCGGCCCGATCGCGCTGCCGAGCGAGCCGGCGACACCCGATACCAGCGCCGAGCCCGGCAAGCCCGCACCGCGGCCGCTGGCCGGCCCGATCGTGCCGCTGGTTGCGGCCTCGATCTCGACCGATCAATTGCTGGGTGGGCCGGGCTCGCGTCCTGCCGCCGTCGATGCGCTCGCTGCGAAGACGATGGTGAAGGGCGAGCCACTGGCTGCGCCTGCCGGCCGCGCCGACGACTATGCCTGGCCGCGCCGCGAAGTCGGCCGCGAGCAGGCCAAGGGCGATACGCCGGTCGCCACGACGACACCCGATGGCGGTACGCCGGGTGCGGCCGCAGCGATCGCCCCGCCAAAGCTTGCGCCGAAGAAGCCACCGGCGCCGCAGCAACCGGCACAGGCAGCGCCATCGATGCGCGATTTCTTCGGCTTTGGCTCGCCGCCGCCCCCGCCGCGTCAATTGGCGCCAGCGCCGCGCAATCCGACTCCCAACCCCGCGATCCCGCGGCCGCCTGGCAATGTCGGGCGATCGGCGGAAGTGTTCCGATAATTTTTCTAAGCTGAGGTCTTCGTGTCCCGGACGCTCTGCAGCGTGAAACGCTGCTGCGCAGAGCCGGGACCAGCACGTCCAAAAAGAATGGGCCCCGGCTCAACAACGCGGCGTTACACGCCGTGTTGCGTCCGGGGCCTGATGCTTATCGTGCGTTGGCTTTAGCCGTAATAGCGCCAGCGCGGCGGCGGGCGGCGCGAAGGCCGTGCCATCAGCAACGCGAGGGCGAAGCCGATACCGCCGGCGACCAGCAGCGCGCCGAGCGGGTTGTCCTGCACCTTCTGGGCAATCGCCTGCGAACCGTCGCGCAAGGTTTCGGCCGGCTTGTCATAGGCGTCCTTGGCATAGCTGGCCGCGGTGTCCGTCGCGTCACGGACGGCATCCTTGGCTTGGCCGTAGAGATTCTGCACGGAGCCTGCGGCTTCCCGCGCCTTGCCCGACGCCTGTGTCTGCGCATCGCCTGCGAGATCACCGACAGCGCCTTCCGCGCGTCCGGCGAATTCCTTGGCCGATCCGACAATCCGATCTTTATCCATGATGCTCCTCCTCGGGGGTCAGCCCAAGTAACCGATCAGGAGCGGCGCAGTTCCATGTGACTTGAAATTGGACTCAAAGAATGAGCCCGCCGTCGACGACCAATGTCTGGCCGATGATGTAGGACGACAGCGGCGATGCCAGGAACAGCGCCGCGCCCGCCATGTCAGCCGGCGTGCCCAATCGCCGCAGCGGAATGCGCGAAAGTGCACCTTCGAGCCGCTTGGGATTGTCGGTCGTCACCTTCGTCATCTTGGTGTCGACCAGACCGGGCGCGATGCCGTTGACGCGGATGCCGTCTTCGGCCCAGGCCTCGCCCAGCGTCCGCGTCAATCCGACCGCGCCCGTCTTCGACGCGTTGTAAGCAGGATTGCCCATGGTGGAATGATAGGCCGCGGTCGAGGACACCATGATCAGCGATCCCCGCGAGTCCCGCAGCATCGAATGAAAGCGCGTGGCGCAGGCCATCAGGCTCATCAGATTGACCTCGACGACCTTGCGGAAGCCCGCCATCTCGAACTCGCCACGGCGATAGAGCACCGCGCCCTGCGCGAGCACCAGGATATCGAGCCGTTCGAACGACGGCTTGAACGCTTCGACCGCTCCGGCATTGCCGACGTCGAGCTGCGCGTAGGAAAGACCGGTGAGATCCGAGCCCTCCGCTTGCGAATATTCCTTCGCGTGAGCCCGCGTGCCGCAGACCGCTACTTGCGCGCCCCTGACGCGAAAGGCTTGCGCGATGCCGTTGCCGATGCCGCTGGATCCGCCGACGACCAGCACCTGCTTGCCTGGGAAATCGAGTTCGTTCGTCATCGGGGGCCTCCCTTTTGTTCTGCTTGTTTGACCTGTCTGCGGATCGATGCCAGCCTTGTCCATCTCATAACAAGAAACAAGACGCCGCGAGGAAACAGCATGTCCGAGTTCAAACAGCTCAGCCGGTCCGTGAAGGGCCTGACCGTTCTCGTCACCGGCGCGGCCAGCGGCATGGGGCGTGCAACGGCACGCGTGTTCGCCGCTGACGGCGCCAACGTTGCCATCACGGATTATGACGAGCAAGGCGCCCTGGCCGTCGCGAAGGAGATCGCGGCAAGCGGCGGCGCCGCGAAAGCCTGGAAGCTCGATGTTGCCGACGGCGATGAGATCAAACGCGTGGTCGGCGACGTCGCCGCGCATTTCGGCGGGCTCGACATCATCGTCAACAATGCCGGCATCTCCGTGCGCGTCGCGATCGACGACGAAGCCTATGAGGACGCCTGGACCAGGGGTATCGCGGTGATGCTGACGGCGCATCCGCGCATCATCCGCGCCGCGCTGCCTCACTTGCGCAAGTCGAACAGCCCGCGCATCGTCAACATCGCCTCGACCGAGGCGCTCGGCGCCACCGCATTGCACAGCCCCTATTCGGCGGCGAAGGGCGGCGTCGCCAGCCTCACCCGCTCGCTCGCGGTGGAGCTCGGCCGCGAAGGTATTACCGTCAATTGCATCTGCCCGGGGCCGGTCCGCACCGCCATCACCGACCGGATCTCGGAAGAGCACAAGACCATCTACGCCAAGCGCCGCACGGCACTCGGCCGCTACGGCGATCCGGAGGAGGTCGCGCACATGACGCTGAGCCTGTGCCTGCCGGCGGCGTCCTTCCTCACCGGCGCGGTCATCCCCGTCGACGGCGGCCTGATGGCGCGCAACGCGTGAGAGCTGTAGCCCGGATGGAGCGCAGCGCAATCCGGGAAGGTCTTTCCGCGGCACGATGCCCCGGATTGCGCTTCGCACCATCCGGGCTATAGGCAGCTATGCGCACCGAGCGTTGACATCGCCCGTTACGGGAGTAACTTTTTCCTCGACAGAGCGGGACCAACCGCTTGCACGCCCGGGAGAAAACGCCATGACGATCGCCATCCGGCAACTTCAGACACATTTTGTCGGCGAGGTTTCCGGCCTCGATCTGCGACAGCCTCTCACACCAGATGAGGCGCGCGAGGTCGAAGCCGCCATGGACAAATATGCGGTGCTGGTGTTCCACGATCAGGACATCACCGACGAACAGCAGATGGCCTTTGCGCTGAATTTCGGCCAGCGCGAGGACGCGCGCGGCGGCACCGTGACGAAGGAAAAGGACTACCGGCTCCAGACGGGCCTGAACGACGTCTCCAATCTCGGCAAGGACGGCAAGCCGCTGGCGAAGGACAGCCGCGCGCATCTGTTCAATCTCGGCAACTGCCTGTGGCATTCCGACAGCTCGTTCCGCCCCATCCCGGCAAAATTCTCGCTGCTGTCGGCGCGCGTGGTGAACCCGAAGGGCGGCAACACCGAATTCGCCGACATGCGCGCGGCCTATGATGCGCTCGACGACGAGACCAAGGCCGAAATCGAGGACCTCGTCTGCGAGCACTCGCTGATGTATTCGCGGGGATCGCTCGGCTTCACCGAATACACCGATGACGAGAAGCAGATGTTCAAGCCGGTGCTGCAACGTCTCGTGCGCACCCATCCCGTGCATCGCCGCAAGTCGCTCTATCTCTCATCGCATGCGGGCAAGATCGTCGGCATGAGCGTCCCCGAGGGCAGGCTGCTGCTGCGCGATCTCAACGAGCACGCGACGCAAAGCGAGTTCGTCTACGTCCACAAATGGAAGCTGCATGATCTCGTGATGTGGGACAACCGCCAGACCATGCACCGCGTCCGCCGCTACGACCAGTCGCAGCCCCGCGACATGCGCCGCGCGACGGTCGCGGGCACGGAGCCGACGGTGCAGCAGCAGGCGGCGGAGTAGGCGCTACTCAGCAATCGGTGTCATCGCCCGGCTTGACCGGGCGATCCAGTACTCCGAGACAGCTGCGATAGAGCCGATACGCCCCGGCGTACTGGATGCCCCGGTCAAGCCGGGGCATGACAGCGGAGGGCGATACACGGCAGCGAGAATGGCGCTACGCGTGGCCCGCCTCGTTCGAGAGCATGCCGGGATCGATGCCGATCTTGCGCAGCGCGCGTCCGTATTTTTCGTCGACGTCGTCGCCAAAGATCAAATCCGAATCCGCGTCGCAATGCAGCCAGCCATTGCTCTGGATTTCGGTCTCGAGCTGGCCCGGCGCCCAGCCGGCATAGCCGAGCGCGAGGATGGCGTGCTTGGGACCGGAGCCGTTGGCGATCGCACGCAGGATGTCGACGGTCGCGGTGAGGCAGACGCCGTCGTCGATCCGGAGCGTCGCGTTCTCGATGTAGAAATCGCTGGAGTGCAGCACGAAGCCGCGGCCGGTATCGACCGGACCGCCGCGTAGCACCTTCATGCTTTCGGCATTCTCCGGCAGCTTGATGTGCTCGCCCTTCTTGATGATGCCGAGTTGCTCCAACAGCTCGGGGAAGTCGATGCTGCCGGCCGGGTGGTTGACGATGATGCCCATCGCGCCTTCGGCGGAGTGGGCGCAGAGATAGATCACCGAGCGCTCGAAGCGCTCGTCGCCCATCACGGGCATGGCGATCAACAGCTGGCCGTCGAGGTAGCCCGCCGAACTCGGGAGCGCGGGGGCTGACTTGCGGGTGCTTTCGCCCGTCCTCTTGCCTGTGGGAGCCATCGGTGAAGCACTCCGGTTTCAGTTCCTATCCTGATGTCGGGCCGACCGGCTGTCAAATCAAGGCTTGCAGGGACTCGATTCAAGTGCATCCATCACAAGCAATTCAATGGTTTGCCGCGGGGTCACCCTGTAAAGACGTACCATGCTGACAAGAGTTCCCCTGCGTGCGGCGGTTGGCGTCGCGACAACCCTGCTCGCGTCGTCGCTGGCGCTTGATGCCCATGCCGACGATTCATCGCCATGGCAACGCGACGGACATTCCGCGGTGCGGTTGCTGGCGGGATCGCGCAGCGGCGCCGTCCTGCTCGGCGGTATCGCCTTCCAGATCCAGCCCGGCTGGAAGACCTATTGGCGCATGCCGGGCGATTCCGGCGTTCCGCCGCGCTTCGATTTCTCGAAATCCGACAATGTCGAAGCGGTGACGGTGATGTGGCCGGCCCCGCAGAAATTCGACGACGGCGCGGGCGGCCATTCGATCGGCTATCACAACCAGATCGTGCTGCCCCTGCGCATCATCGCCAAGGCGGCCGACAAGCCGGTGACGCTGCGCGCCGAAATCAATTATGCGGTGTGCGAAAAGCTGTGCATTCCCGTCGAGGCCCGCGCCGAGCTCGGCTTCAACAGCGTCGCCTCGACCGAGGATGCCAATCTGCGTGCAGCGCTCGACACCGTGCCCAAGCCTGCCACCATCGGCGATCCCAACCCGCTCACCATCCGCGACGTCAAGCGTGACGGGCCCAAGAATGTCGTGGTCGACGTGGTCGCACCCGATGCGCGCACCGTCAATCTCTACGTGGAAGGCCCGACGCCTGATTGGGCGTTGCCCATCCCGGCACCGGTCGAGCCCAGCCCACCGGGCGTGAAGCGATTTTCTTTCGAGCTCGACGGACTGCCGCCGGGCGCCAAGCCCGACGGCGCAGCGCTGAAGTTCACGCTGGTCGGACCGGAGAAGTCGTACGAGTTCAATACCAATTTGGAGTGATTGTCGTCCTGGACAAGCGGAGCGTAGATCCAGGACCCATTACCCCAAGGCGTAGTGGTGGCGCGAAACTGCTAACCTCGAATCTTCGCCAAACCTCTCCCTGGGGTAATGGGTCCTGGCTTTCGCCAGGACGACGTTGGAGTTGCAACACACTCCACCCAACCGAATCTTAACGAATGGTTGCTAATCCCCTAGGCTAGCGCGGCAAGTCTGCCGCAGCATTCCTGTGCGCCTCGGGGATCCTTCGAATTGGCCGTGATGGATGCAGAACCCGCAACGACCGGACCTGCCGGCCTTATCGCGCGGCTGCGCCAAAAATTGACGGGCGGGTCGAGCGAGGCGTCGCTGACGCGGCGGCTGGCCGGCACCATCTTCGTCATCCGCGTGATCAGCGCCGGTCTTGCCTATTTCTCGCAGGTCCTGCTCGCGCGCTGGATGGGAACATCGGACTACGGCGTCTATGTCTATGTCTGGACCTGGGTGCTGCTGCTCGGCAGCATGATGGACTTTGGCATCTCGGCCTCCGCGCAAAAAATCATTCCGGAATACCGCGGCCGTGGCGAGCATGCGCTGCTCCGCGGCTTTCTCTCGGGCAGCCGCTGGCTGACCTTTGCCGTTTCCGCACTGGTGTCGCTCGGCCTTGCCGGTGTCGTCAAATTGCTGTCGCCCTGGATCGATCCGGCCGAAGAGCTGCCGCTCTATATCGGCTGCATGACGCTGCCCGCTTTCGTCGTCGCCAACACCCAGGACGGCATCGCGCGTTCGCATGACTGGATGCAGCTCGGCCTGATGCCGCAATTCATCATTCGCCAGGCGCTGATCATCGTCATCACGGCCTGCGCCTTCCTGCTCGGCTATCATCTCGGCGCGGTCGCCGCGATGGTCGCGAGCGCCGGCGCGGTGTGGATCGCGATGACCGGGCAGATGGTGGTGCTGAACCGCAAGCTCGGCGGTCATATCGAGCCGGGCCCCAAGGCCTACGACATCGGCGGCTGGCTCGCCGTGTCGCTGCCGATCCTGCTGGTCGAAAGCTTCTACCTGCTGCTGTCCTACACCGACGTGCTGGTGCTGCAGCAGTTCCGCCCCTCCGAGGAGGTCGGCGTCTATTTCGCCGTGGTGAAGACGCTGGCGCTGGTCTCCTTCATCCACTACGCGATGTCGGCGACAACCGCGCATCGCTTCGCCGAATACAACGCTGCGGGCGACAAGGCGCGGCTGTCGGCCTACGTGGCGCATGCCATCAAGTGGACGTTCTGGCCTTCGCTGGCGGCGACCATCGTGCTGCTCGCGCTCGGCAAGCCGCTGCTCTGGCTGTTCGGGCCACAATTCGTGGTCGGCTACGACATCATGTTCGTCGCCGCGATTGGGCTCGTGGTGCGCTCCGCGATCGGCCCGGTCGAACGGCTGCTCAACATGCTCGGCCAGCAGAAGATCTGCGCGCTGGCCTACGCGCTGGCGTTTGCGATGAACCTGGTGCTCTGCATCGCGCTGGTGCCGCGCTTCGGCGGCCACGGTGCTGCGGCCGCGACCTCGATCTCGCTCAGTTTCGAGACGGTGCTGCTGTTCTGGATCGTGCGACAGCGGCTCGGCCTGCACGTGCTGGCGTTCGGACGCTAGCCATCGGCTCAAGGCGATTGGAAAGCCATCCGCCGCCTGATATAGTCGGATCATGGCTGCAAGCGATCTGCGAAACCTTCTGGAACGTGCCCAGACTTGGCCTGAAGAGGCCCAGAAGGAGTTGGTTGCCATTGCAAGCGAAATCGAGAGTGAGCTGCTCGGCGGCGAGTATCTTGCAACGCAAGAGGAATTGCGGAGCATCGACGCGGCCTTGGCGTCGATAGATCGCGGTGAGGTCGCTACGGATGCCGAGGTTGCGGAGGCCTTCGCGAAATTTGCGCGGGGATGAAGATCGTCTGGACGCGAGGGGCGCTTGCTGATCTCGCGGACATCGCGACCTATTATGCCAGCAACGCCAGCCCTGTGATCGCGGAAGCTGTCGGCCAGAGATTCGTTGACGTCGTGGAACGTGTCCGTGTCGCCTTTCTCGGCGCTACGCGTTGCGCACCGTTCCGAGGTTCGTGTCGCAGCGGTCGTCCGCTACCCATTCCGGATGTTTTACCGTGTCCGTGGCGACGTCATCCATATCGTCCACATCCGCCACACGTCACGGCGGCCGGTCGCGGGGCTGAATGAGCCCGGAAGGCAATATGCCTAATCTAGAGCGTTATCGGTTTCTGATTGAATGAGAACCGAAGCTCTGGATTCCGGTTTTGACGTCTAACCGAAATGTCCGTTTCGCGAGAGGGCGACGAATTGGAGAAAACGCCTCCGCTCCGCCCCCCCTGCAGGAGGATTTTTCTTATTCGGTGCAAGCAGTTGCACCGCAGGGAAAGTCTATTCTACGTCATATTGCCCAACTGACGAGATGAACCTAAGATTCCCTGGACATGATCGATCCACTCTACGTCGCCTCGGGTTTCGGCGTCGGCCTGCTGGTCGGGATGACCGGCGTCGGCGGCGGTTCGCTGATGACGCCGCTGCTGATCCTGCTGTTCGGGATTCACCCATCGACCGCAGTCGGCACCGACCTGCTCTATGCCGCCGCCACCAAGACCGGCGGCAGCGTGGTGCATGGCTGGTCGCGCAGCGTGCACTGGCCGGCGGTGCTGCGGCTCGCCTGCGGCAGCCTTCCGGCGAGCGCGCTGACGCTGCTGGTGCTATGGAAGCTCGACCTCAAGAGCGATTCCGAGCGCAATCTCGTCAACCTCGTGCTCTGCTTCGCACTGCTGCTGACTGCGACCTCGCTGATCTTCCGCAGATCGATCATGGAGCGCTATCGCCGGCGCCTGGAGCAGGTCGATGACCGCACCACGGCGATCGCGACCGTCGTCACCGGAATCGTGCTCGGCGTGCTGGTTTCGATTTCATCGGTCGGCGCCGGCGCGGTCGGCGTCACCGTTCTGCTGCTGCTCTATCCGCGACTGCCGGTGGCGACCATCGTCGGCTCCGACATCGCCCATGCGGTCCCGCTGACGCTGATCGCCGGAATGGGGCATTGGGCGCTTGGCGACGTGGATTGGGCGCTGATGGGCGTGCTGCTGTTGGGCTCGCTGCCCGGCATCGTCGTCGGCAGCTTTAGCGCGACACGCGTGCCCGAGACGGTGCTGCGCCTGACACTTGCCTGCGTGCTGTTCGTGGTCGCCGGCAAGATCATGTTCGCGGAGCTGCACCTGTCCTCGGCATTCGAGACGGCGCTGGCCTGGACGCACTGAACGGAGAACGGCGTCGTCCGATATCATCTTGTAGGGTGGGCAAAGCGAAGCGTGCCCACCACTTTTTTCCTCATTCGAACAAACAATGGTGGGCACGGCGCTGACGCGCCTTTGCCCACCCTACGGCACCGCCGAACTACTCCGCGGTCCAGCCGCCGTCGATCGACAGGTTGGTGCCGGTGATCTGCGCGGCATCGTCGCCGCACAGGAACAGCGCGAGGGCCGCGACCTGCTCGGAGGTGACGAACTCCTTGGTCGGCTGCGCGTCGAGCAGCACGTCGTTGATGACCTGCTCGCGCGTGAGATTGCGGGCCTTCATGGTGTCGGGGATCTGCTTCTCCACCAGCGGCGTCCAGACATAGCCCGGGCTGATGCAGTTGCAGGTGATCTTGCTGGTCGCGACCTCCAGCGCCACGGTCTTGGTCAGGCCGGCGATGCCGTGCTTGGCCGACACATAGGCCGACTTGAAGGGCGAGGCGACCAGCGAGTGCGCGGAAGCAGTATTGATGATGCGGCCCCAACCCTTCTTCTTCATGCCCGGGACGGCGGCGCGAATGGCATGGAAGGCCGAGGACAGGTTGATCGCGATGATCTGGTCCCATTTCTCCGGCGGGAATTCCTCGATCGGCGAGACGAACTGGATGCCCGCATTGTTGACGAGGATGTCGACCGAACCAAAACTCTTCTCGCCGAGCGCGATCATCCCGGCGATTTCGGCGGGCTTGGTCATGTCGGCGGGCGAATAGACCGCCTTCACGCCGAAATCGGACTCGATCTTGGTGCGCTCCTTCTCGATGTCCTCCGGCGAGCCGAAGCCGTTGATGACGACGTTGGCGCCGGCGGCGGCGAAGGCGCGCGCATAGGCGAGCCCGATGCCGCTGGTCGACCCGGTCACGACGGCGTTCTTGCCTGACAGACTTCCCATATTACTCGCTCCTTTTTGGCGGGGGCGCAGTGACGTCCCCCGTGAGATCGTAGGTCACCATGGTCTCGCCGGATTGCGGCCGCTCGAGCCAGTCCTTGTGGCGCATCGACAGATGCACGTCACGCACGCCGGCTTCCCAATGCTCGACCATGGCGACATGCGAGAAATCGTAATCCTTGGACGAGGATTCGTAGTTCTTGCTGCGGTAGATCAGGTGCACCACAGTCACAGTGCTTTCGCGCGATACCTTGGCAAGGAATTCCACGGAAGGGTCGTTCTTGAGATAATCGGGCAATTTGGAAATCAGGTCGCGCACGGCCCTGCGGGCGTTGTGCACCTGCTTGTTCTTGTCGGTGTTCATCCGCGTGCGGCTCGAGAAGCGGATGTCCTTCTCGCGCTCGGTCGCCTCGAGCAGCGAGGTCGGCAGATCGCCGCGAGCGCTGAAAAGGTCGATCTGGAAGATGAGAAGATCGCGGTCGGTCTCGGCGTCCAGCACGTAGTCGAGCGGCGTGTTGGAGGCGATGCCGCCATCCCAATAATGCTCGCCCTCGATCACAACGGACGGAAAGCCGGGCGGCAGCGCGCCGGAGGCCATGATGTGCTCGGGGCCGATTTTCTTGCCGAGCTTCCTGAACTCGAAATTGTCGAAATATTTGAAGTTGCCGGAAGTGACGCCGACGGCACCGACCGACAGCCGCGTCTTCAGATCATTGATGCGGTCGAAATCGACCAGACGCTCCAGCGTCTTCTTCAGCGGTGCAGTGTCGTAATAGCTCTCGGCCTGCGGGCTGCCGGGCGGCCAGAGCGGCGCGGGCGGGATGCGCGGCGTGAAGAAGCCGGGCACGCCGAAGGTCGCGATCAATGCGGCGCTGGTCGAGTTGAACAGCTCGCGGCTGTGGTCGCTCTTGCCGATCGGCTTCCACGGCACCGGCGCGGAGACCATCTCCCAGAATTCCTTGAGCCGCTTGACGCGCGTCTGCCCTTCGTTGCCGGCGATGATCGCGGCATTGACCGCGCCGATCGAGATGCCGGCGACCCAGTCCGGCTCGAAGCCGGCATGGCAGAGCGACTGAAAGGCGCCGGCCTGATAGGAGCCGAGCGCGCCGCCGCCCTGGAGGACCAGGACACGTTGCGCGTTCGCGGGGATTGTTGCGACTTCTGGACTATGATCAATCATGCGGGAACAGTAGCAGATGGCGAGCGACCGTGGCGACAGTCTGCCGCGGCGTCAATGCATCCCGGGATCAAGTCTGGCTTATCGGGCGTCCGTCGAGGCCAGGATCATGGTCCAGAACACCTTGTATTTGGTGCCGGGAGCATAGCCCGCCGCGATGCCCAATTTTGTGACACCGCTCTTGAGCATGTTGGCGCGGTGCGGGGGCGAGTCGCGCCAGCCGGAAAACGCTTCCGCCAGCGTATGATAGCCGGCCGAGACGTTCTCGACCGCAACGGTCGCCGGATAGCCGCCGGCGCTGAGGCGCTTAGCCAGCGGCGCGCGGACGTCGTGGTCCATCTTGTTGGCGGCAGCCATGGCCTGGGACTGGGATTCGGCGAGACTCATCAGGGCAGGATCGATCACGACGGTGCCGAGCCCGTTGTTCTGGCGGTATTGCGAGATCATGATCGCTGCCGCCTGCGCATCGAGCTTTGCGCCCGGGACAGCCATATCGGCATACATCGAGGGCTGCTGGACCGGTGCCTCGTTGCCGGCACAGCCGGCGAGCAGCAAAAGGATGAGTATCGCGGCCGCGACGCGCATGAACAGGAGCCCCCAAATCAGGCGCCGTTGTTGCATACCAACCGTGGCTGAAAGGTGAATATTGAGGAAAAATTGACCCGTTGAGTGCGCTCAGGTGCCCGCAAAGATCCGGTAGCGGCGGGGCTCCAGGCCGATCGTGTCGCCGGCGCGCAGTTCCCTGTCGCGGGGAGCGTCAATCTCGATGGTTTCTCCGCCTGATAGTGCCACCTCGGCCCGCTGCACGGGACCGAAATTCCGGACATGCCGCACGGCGCCCTCAAAGGCACCGCTGCCGGGCGGGCCAACCAACATGTCGTGTCGCCGCACGAACAGTCTTGACGCGCCAGGCGCATGCCCGTCTGCCGCGAGCCGAAGCGGCCGGTCGCCGAGCGTGATGAGACCGTCCGCGATCAGGACCGGAAGCTCGATGGATTCGCCGATGAAGCTGTGGACGAAGGCGGTCGCCGGGCTCTCATAGACGTCATCGGGCGAGCCGATCTGCTCGATCTTGCCCTTGTCCATCACCACCACGCGGTTGGCGACTTCGAGCGCCTCCTCCTGATCATGGGTGACGAAGATCGAGGTGACGTTGATCTCGTGGTGCAGCGAACGCAACCATTTGCGCAGCTCCTTGCGCACCTTGGCATCAAGCGCGCCGAAGGGTTCGTCGAGCAGCAGGATGCGCGGCTCGATCGCGAGCGCGCGGGCCAGCGCGATGCGCTGGCGCTGGCCGCCGGAGAGCTGGCTCGGATAACGGTCGGCGAGCCAGTCGAGCTGCACGAGATCGAGCAGCTCCTTGACGCGCGCGCGGATGGTCGCTTCGTCCTTGCGGATCGCGCGCGGCTGCACGCGCAGCCCGAAGGCCACGTTCTCGAACACCGTCATGTGGCGGAACAGCGCGTAGTGCTGAAATACGAATCCGACGTGCCGCTCGCGCGCGCCCTGCGCCAACGCATCCTCGCCGTTGAAGGACACCTCGCCGGAATCGGGCCAGTCGAGCCCGGCGATGATCCGCAGCAGCGTTGTTTTGCCCGAGCCGGACGGCCCGAGCAGCGCGAGCAGCTCGCCGTCATTGACCTTGAGGTCGACGCCGTCGAGGGCTTTGAAACTGCCGAACTTCTTGACGAGATTCCTGACTTCAATGCTCACTTGCGTCATGTCCTTCGTCGAGGTGATTTTCCAGAACGGTCTTGGCGATCAGCGTGATCAGCGCCAGCATCGCCAGCAGCGAGGCGATCGCGAACGCCGCGACGAACTGGTATTCGTTGTAGAGAATCTCGACCAGCAGCGGCATGGTGTTGGTCTCGCCGCGGATATGGCCGGAGACGACGGAGACCGCGCCGAACTCGCCCATCGCGCGCGCGTTGCAGAGCAGGACGCCGTAGAGCACGCCCCATTTGATATTGGGCAGCGTGACGCGGAAGAAGGTCTGCAGGCCCGAGGCGCCGAGCGAGATCGCGGCCTCCTCCTCCTGCGTGCCCTGCTCCTGCATCAGCGGGATCAACGCCCGCGCCACGAAGGGGAAGGTCACGAAGGTGGTCGCAAGCGCGATGCCGGGCACCGCGAACAGGATCTGGATGTCGTGATCGCGCAGCCAGCCGCCGAAATAGCCCTGCGCGCCGAACAGCAGCACGAAGACGAGACCCGAGATCACCGGGCTGACCGAGAACGGCAAATCGATCAGCGTGATCAGGAAGGTCTTGCCCGAGAATTCGAATTTTGCAATCGCCCAGGCCGCGACGAGACCGAACACGAGATTGAGACCAACCGAGATGGCCGCCACCACGAGCGTCAGCTTGATCGCGGACAACGCTTCCGGGTCGGCGAGCGCGGAGAGATAGGCGAGGACGCCCCTTGAGAAAGCTTGTGCGAAGACCAGGGCCAGCGGCAGCACGACGAACATGGTGAGAAAGATCACCGCCAGCGCGATGATGACGATGCGGACCGCCTTTGGCTCGGTGCGGAGATTGTTGCGTGCGGCCGCGGCATGCACGCGTGCCCTGGCGTCCGGAGCCGAAAGTGAGACGGAATCTGCGATCTGCATCGTCATCGCATCCTCCTCAGCGCACAGGTATCCGGCTCTGCGCCCAGCGCTGGAGCCGGTTGACGGCGAAGATGATGACGAAGGAGACGACGAGCATGACGACGGCAATCGCAGTTGCATCGGCATAGCGGAATTCGGACAGCCGGATCACGATCAGCAATGGCGCGATCTCGGAGACATTCGGCAGATTGCCGGCGATGAAGATCACCGAGCCGTATTCGCCGACCGCGCGCGCAAAGGCGAGCGCGAGCCCGGTGAGCAGCGCCGGCCCGAGCGAGGGCAGGATCACGCGAATGATGGTCTGCCAGCGACTGGCGCCGAGACTGCCCGCGGCTTCCTCAATCTCGGGGTCGATATCCTGGAGCACCGGCTGCACCGTACGCACCACGAAGGGGATGCCGATGAAGATCATGGCGACGAAGATGCCGACCGGCGTAAACGCCACCTTGATGCCGAGCGCGGCAAGCGGCGCACCCAGCCAGCCCTTCTCGGCGAACAGGGCGGTCAGCGCGACGCCGGCAACGGCCGTCGGCAGTGCGAACGGCACATCAACGATGGCATCGAAGATCCGCCGGCCGGGAAAGCGGTAACGCACCAGCGCCCAGACGATGATGCTGCCCATCACCAGATTGACACAGGCCGCCGCGAAGGCGAGCCCGAAGGACACGCGTAGCGCATTCAGGGTGCGGCGGCTGGAGAGGATGTTCCAGAACTGCTCGGGGCTGAGCTCGAGCGATTTCAGGAACAGCCCAGCGAGCGGAATCAGGATGATCAGGGTCAGCCAGGAAAGCGTCAGTCCCATGGTGAGACCGAAGCCCGGCAATGTCCGGCGTCGTGCTGCGATTACGCTCACCAGGCCCCCTGCTAAAGCCCCTCCGACGGCGCCCGATCAGTTCTTGTAAATCTGATCGAAGACGCCACCGTCGGCAAAATGTTCCTTCTGCGCCTTGGTCCAACCACCAAAAACGTTGTCGATCGTGAATAGTTCGACCTTGGCGAAGGCGTTTTCGTATTTTTTCGCGATCTCGGCATCGCGAGGACGATAGAAATTGCGCGCGGCGATCTCCTGACCTTCCTTTGTGTACCAGTACTGAAGGTAGGCGTCGGCAGCGTTGCGGGTGCCTTTTTTATCGGCGACCTTGTCGACAATCGTAACCGGCGGCTCGGCGAGGATCGACAGCGGCGGCGCGACGATCTCGAACTTTTCGGGGCCGAATTCCTTAAGCGCGAGATACGCCTCGTTCTCCCAGGCGAGCAGCACGTCGCCGACGCCGCGCTCGACGAAGGTCACGGTGGCGCCGCGCGCGCCGGTATCCAGCACCGGAACCTGCTGGTAGAGTTTTCCGATGAAGTCCTTGGCCTTGTCGGCCGAGCCGTATTTCTTCTGCGCAAAGCCCCAGGCGGCAAGATAATTCCAGCGCGCACCACCCGACGTCTTCGGGTTCGGCGTGATCACGGCAACGCCCGGCTTGAGCAGATCGTCCCAGTCCTTGATAGCCTTGGGATTGCCCTTCCGCACCAGGAACACGATGGTGGAGGTATAGGGCGATGAATTCTGCGGCAGTCGCTTCTGCCAGTCGGCTGCGGTGAGCCCTTTCCCAGCGATGGCGTCGATATCGTAGGCAAGCGCCAGCGTCACCACGTCGGCCTGCAATCCGTCGATCACCGCGCGCGCCTGCGATCCGCTGCCGCCATGCGACTGCTTGATCTCGACGCTCTTGCCGGTTTCCTTCTGATAGGCAGCCGCGAACGACTTGTTGAACTCGGCATAGAGCTCGCGCGTCGGATCGTACGACACGTTCAGCAGATTGATGTCAGCAGCGAGAGCCGAGCTTGCCAAAGAAGCCGTCACGAGGAGGCCTGCCGCGAGCGGGACGATACGGCGCATCATGTCCATCTCCATTTACCTCGACGACATCTGTGTCATCGATGGCATGCGGGCATAACTCGGGTCGAAACGCGCTCAAGTCAACGGAACCGGATTTCCTTGTTCGTAGCCGGGCAGCGCGACTGTGCTACGAAATCTTCATCGTATGGATGCCGCATTCTGTCTTCGCTCGGCCGCGCCAGCGACCGGCGCGTGCGTCCTCGCCTTCGGCCGTTCTGCTGGTGCAAGGCATACACCCAACCGACAGAAAACCGGAGGCGGCCAGTGGATGACGCGGCAATTTGGCGCGGACGAAAATCGCTTCGAGTTCCTCACGCGAGACATTGGCGAAGGGGTTGAACTTCAACCTTGTGCCATCGTCTTCGACCACAGGAATGTCGGCGCGGGTACTGCCCTGGAAGCGCTTGCGACCGTTGAGCCATGCATCGAACGGTTTCAGCGCACGCGCCAGCGGCTCGACCTTGCGAATACGGCAGCAGGCATCCGGATCGGAGAACCAGAGGTCGCGATCGCCATCCTCGCGCGCCAGCGTCTCCTCCGCCGGCTTGATCGAGCGGACATCCTTCAGGCCGAGCATCGCAATCAGCGTATCGCGATAGGCAAGCGTCTCCTCAAACAGCCAGCCGGTGTCGAGAAAAATCACCGGGATCGCCGGATCGACGTCGGCCATGACTTTCAACAGCGTCGCCGATTCCGTACCGAAGGACGACACCAGCGCGAGCTTGTCGCGACCGACCGCCTTCAAGGCCGCTGCGATGACCTCCGCGGGCGAGGCATCGCGCAAGGCACGATCAAGTTCCTGCGCCGAAGGCGGCGCAGAGCCGGATATGGGCGAAACCTGAGGCGCGATGACGCTCATGTGCCGACACCTTCGGAGTGGCGCAGCTGCATGCGCCGGTGCAGCGCGGTGATGCGGCCATCGCCGGTCGGCTGGTAGAACACCGAATAGCGCTTCGCGGTCTGCATGAAGGCTTCCGCGTCGGCCTGCTTCTTGACCTCGAAGGAATCGAAGCCGGCGCGCAGCATGAACACGAACTGGTCGCGCAGCACCTGGCCCGTGGCCCGCAATTCGCCGCGGTAGTTGTAACGCTCGCGCAGCAGCCGCGCCTGGCTGTAGGCGCGCCCGTCGCGGAAGGTCGGGAAGACCAGCGCGACCACGGCGATCTTGCCGAGGTAGGGCACCAGTTCGGCGATGTCGCGATTGTTCGGCCAGATCACGCCGACCTTGCCGGCCCGCTTGAGCAGCGTATCCACCTCGCCGATGAAACGCTCGGCCGGGACCAGGACATCGCCGCTCTCGGGTAGCGGCGTGTCGACGGCGAGCTTGACGAAGCTGTCGTCGGCGATCTTTCCGCCGTTAACGAGTGGCATAGACGCGCTCCTTGAAGGGTTCGACGCCGAGGCGCTTCACCGTGTCCATGAACAGCTCTTCGGGCCGCTCGCGCAGCGCCAGATAAGCTTCCACGATGTCCTCGACCACGTCGGCGACCTCGTCGAACTTGACGCCTGGACCGATCAGATTGCCCAGCGCGGCGCTCTCGTCGGCGCGGCCGCCGATGGTGATCTGGTAGACTTCCTCGCCGTTCTTCTCGACGCCGAGAATGCCGATATGGCCGACATGGTGATGGCCGCAGGCATTGATACAGCCGGAGATGTTGATGTGGAGCCGGCCGATCAGATTGGCGAGTTCGTGGTTGGCGAAGCGCCGCGTCAGCTCCTGCGCGATCGGAATCGAGCGCGCATTCGCCAGCGAGCAATAGTCGAGGCCCGGACAGGCGATGATGTCGGTGATCAGATTGACGTTCGGGGTTGCCAGCCCGAGCTTGTCGAGCGCCTTCCACAAGCCCGGCAGGTCGCGCTTGGCGACATGCGGCAGCGCCAGGTTCTGCTCGTGGCCCACGCGAATCTCACCGAAGGAATATTTGTCGGCGAGATCGGCGAGCGCATCCATCTGCTCGGCGGTGGCATCGCCCGGAGGCGCGCCGATCGGCTTCAGCGAGATCGTGACGATGGAATATCCCGGGTTCTTGTGCGGGGCGACCGAGTTCTTGCGCCATGCCTCGAAATCCGGATCGGCCGCGGCCTGGCGCAGTTCGTCCGGATTGTGCGGCAGCTTCTCGTAAGCGGGGTAGGTGAAACGCGAGCGGATGTCCTCGATCACCTCGTCGTCGATCTGGAGCGAGGAGTTGCGGATATGCTGCCACTCCTCCTCGACCTCGCGCGAGAATTTTTCGATGCCGAGCTCGTGCACCAGGATCTTGATGCGCGCCTTGTAGATGTTGTCGCGGCGGCCGTACTGGTTATAGACCCGCAGGATCGCCTCGATGTAGCTGAGGATGTCGCGGCCGTGGACGAAGTGCTTGATGGTCTTGGCGATGAACGGCGTGCGGCCGAGACCGCCGCCGACCAGCACCTCGAAGCCGGTTTCGCCCTTCTCGTTCTTGATCAGACGCAGGCCGATATCGTGGATCTTGATCGCGGCGCGATCGTGATCCGACGCGGTGATCGCGATCTTGAACTTGCGCGGCAGGAACGAGAATTCCGGATGCAGCGTGGTGTGCTGGCGGATCAGCTCCGACCAGATACGGGGATCCTCGATCTCGCCGGGCGCGACGCCGGCCCACTGGTCCGAGGTGACGTTGCGCATGTTGTTGCCGGAGGTCTGCATCGCATGGATGCCGACCTCGGCGAGATCAGCCAGCGCGTCCGGCAGTTCGGCGAGCTTGATCCAGTTGAACTGGATGTTCTGCCGCGTGGTGAAATGGCCGTAGCCGCGGTCGTATTTGCGCGCGACGTGGGCCAGCGCCCGCAACTGGTTCGACGCCAGCGTCCCGTAGGGGATCGCGACACGGAACATGTAGGCGTGCAGTTGCAGATAGACGCCGTTCTGAAGCCGCAGGATCTTGAACTCGTCTTCGGTGAGCTCGCCGGAGAGGCGGCGCTTCACCTGGTCGCGGAATTCCGAGACGCGCTCGTTGACGAGCGTGCGATCGATTTCATCGTAAGCGTACATGAGAGAATGCCTTAAACCTGGACCGGCTGTCCGATGGTCACGCCGGTGCGGCGGATCTGTTCGCGCAGATTGCCGGGTTCGACCTTGCCGTCGGCGCCGACCTGTACCGGGGCGATATAGGGACCGATCGCGCCGACGTCATCGGCCACGGACTCGGCAAGCAACGCTTTCGCCTCGTCGGAGTTGCGCACGATCGCAGCTTCCGACAGGTCCGCGGACCAGCTCTTGGCGGCGGTACGGTACACCACGATGCCGTCCCAGGTGCGATTGGCGGTCACGACCGAGGGGCCGGCGATCTTGATCTTCTTCTGTTCAAGCGGGGAGGTCATTCGGCTGCATCCAATAGGTCAGAGATGATTTGCTTTGGGGTTTTCTCGGCGGTTTCGCGGCGAAGCGAGCCGGCATGCCGGACCACGTCGCCGATGATGAGAATGGCGGGACCGCCATGGGTCCGGCGCACCAGTTCGGGCAGGTCGCGCAGCGTGCCGATCGCGCCTTGCGCATCGGGACGCGTGACGCGGGCGAACACGCCGACGGGCGTCTCCGGCGAACGGCCGGCGGCCAGGAGACCGGCGCGTATGGCCGGCGCAGCCGTCATGCCCATGTAGACCACGACGGTCATCCTGGTGTCGGTCAGCGTCGACCAGTCCACGACTTCCGCGTCGCGCGCCTTGTGCGCGGTGAGGAAGGTGATGCGGGTGGCTTCATGACGGTAGGTGAGCGGCACCTCGAAATCGGCGGCGCCGCCGAGCCCTGCGGTGATGCCGGGAATGATCGAATAGGCAACGCCGGCGGCACGCAGGGCTTCGACTTCTTCGCCGCCGCGACCGAACACGAAGGGATCCCCGCCCTTCAGCCGCACCACGCGCTGGCCGGATTGCGCGGCCTCAATCATGCGCTTGTTGATGGCGTCCTGCCCGATGCCGGGCTTGCCGACGCGGCGTCCGACCGGCACGCGCGTGGTGTCGCGGCGGATGCGATCGAGAATCTCGGGCGAGACCAGCTCGTCATGGAAGACGATATCGGCGTCCTGGAGCGCGCGCAGCGCCTTGATGGTGAGCAGATCCGGATCACCCGGACCGGCGCCGACCAGCGCGACCGAGCCTTCCGGCTTGTCGGCCCGCGCGAACGCGGATGGATCGGAGATCGCCTTGAGCGCAGCGTCCGCCTCGCTTTTGCGGCCGGCCAGAACGGCGGCGCCGATCGGGCCGTCGATGATGCGCTCCCAGAAGCGGCGGCGCAGCGGAAACTCGGCAATACGTTCGTTGATGGATTTGCGGAAGCCGCCGATGAATTCGGCCAGCTCGCCGATGCGCGCCGGCAGCAGCGCCTCGATCTTTTCGCGCACGCGCCGCGCCACCACCGGCGACGTGCCGCCGGTGCCGACGGCGACGACGACATCGCCGCGATCGACGATCGCCGGGAAGATGAAGCTCGAATGCGCGAGATCGTCCATGACATTGACCGGCAGGCCGAGTGCCTTGGCGCGGGCCGACATCGCCACGCCGACATCGCCGGCGCCGGCGCAAACGACGGCGATGATGCCCGAGAGATCGGCGGTCAGCGGGTCGGCGGCCGCGATGTTGATACGCGCCGCGTCCTCGGAGCTCAGACCCAGGTCCTGATTGCCGTCGATCGCATGCACGCGGATGCGCGCACCGGCAGCGGCCAGAACGCGCAGCTTGGCGCGCAGAAGCTCACCCGCACCGATGAGGACCACCGGACCGGCCTTGAGATCGAGGAACACCGGCAAGAACCGCATACGATACTCGCTCCCCCTAGATCCGGGGTTGACTGGAATTATTTTCTATATATGTGTCGTTTCTAGCGCGCAAAGAGAAAATTTTTTCTTCTCTCTTGCACCGCAACTATAGAATTTTCGCCTCCAAACGCAAAGTGGCAGAGATGCATCTTCTCAAGGACAATTCCACTGCTGGCGGGCTGAGCAGCCCCGCTCTCGCCGAGCGCGTGCCCGCGCAAGAATTTTCTGCCGACCTTGCACCGAGCATGGACCATCTCGACCAACTCGAGGCCCAGAGCATCTATATCTTCCGCGAAGCCTTCGGCCGCCTCAAGAAGATCGCCCTGCTATGGTCGCTCGGCAAGGACTCCAACGTCATGATCTGGCTGGCGCGCAAGGCGTTCTTCGGCCGTCTGCCGTTCCCGGCCCTCCATGTCGACACCGGCAAGAAGTTTCCGGAGATGTATCGCTTCCGCGATCACTACGGCAAGGAATGGGATCTCGATCTGCGCGTCGAGCCCTGCCCGCCGATTGATGCCGTCGACCCAACGCTGCCGCCGGCTGCCCGTTCCGCCGCGCGCAAGACCGAGGGCCTCAAGATGGCGCTCGCCAAATACGGTTTCGACGGTCTGATCGCCGGCATTCGCCGCGACGAGGAAGCGACGCGCGCCAAGGAGCGTGTGTTCTCGCCACGCGGGCTCGAAGGCAATTGGGACGTGCGCGACCAGCCGCCGGAGTTCTGGGACCATTTCAATGCGTCGCCGCCGCAAGGCGCGCATTTGCGCATCCATCCGATCCTGCATTGGACCGAGTCCGATATCTGGGCCTACACCAAGCGCGAGAACATCCCGATCATCCCGCTGTATCTGTCGCAAAACGGCAAGCGCTATCGCTCGCTGGGTGATCAGGACATCACCAATCCGGTCGCCTCAAACGCGTCGACCATCGACGAGATCCTGATCGAGCTCGAGCAGACCAAGGTGCCGGAACGGTCCGGCCGCGCGCTCGACCACGAGACCGAGGACGCTTTCGAGCGCCTGCGTGTCGCCGGCTATCTCTGATCAAGGACGCGAGCGTCGTATGAACATGATCGTCACCCCCGCTTCGCCCGCCACCCCGAACGGCACCACGCGTCCGCAGGTCCGCATCGTCATCGTCGGCCATGTCGACCACGGCAAGTCGACGCTGGTCGGCCGCCTGCTGCACGAGACCGGCAGCCTGCCCGACGGTAAGCTCGACATGCTCAAGGCCGTCAGCGCGCGGCGCGGCATGCCGTTCGAATGGTCGTTCCTGCTCGACGCGCTCCAGACCGAGCGCGACCAGGGCATCACCATCGACACCACGCAGATCCGCTTCCGCACCAATTCGCGCGACATCGTGCTGATCGACGCACCCGGCCACGCCGAATTCCTGCGCAACATGATCACCGGCGCCTCGCAGGCCGACGGCGCGGTGCTGATCATCGACGCGCTCGAAGGCGTGCGCGACCAGACAAGGCGGCACGGCTATCTCCTGCATCTGCTCGGCGTGAAGCAGGTCGCGGTCGTCGTCAACAAGATGGACCGCGTCGACTTCTCCGCCGAACGCTTCAAGGAGATCAGCGACGAGATCTCGGCGCATCTGCAAGGCCTCGGCGTGAAGCCCACGGCCGTGATCCCGATTTCCGCCCGTGACGGCGACGGCGTCGCCGAGCGCACCGACCGCATCGACTGGTACAAGGGTCCGACCGTGGTCGAGGCGCTCGACCGGCTCGAGCCGGCGCGGCCGCTGGAAGCGCTGGCGCTGCGCCTGCCGGTGCAGGCGATCTACAAATTCGACGATCGCCGCATTGTTGCGGGCCGGATCGAATCCGGCAGCCTGGTTGCCGGCGACGAAATCGTGATCATGCCGGCCGGCAAGATCGCCAGGATCAAGACGGTCGAGAGCTGGCCGGTGACGCCGGTCGCAGGACGTCAGGGCGCAGGCCGCTCGGTCGGCATCACGCTCGACCGCGAGCTGTTCCTCGAACGCGGCGATATCATCGCGCATACGAACAGCGCGCCGCGCGAGACGCGACGGCTGCGCGCGCGGATCTTCTGGCTGCACGACAAGCCGCTGGCCAAGGGCGACCAGCTCCTGGTTCGCTGCGGACCGAAGGAAAGCCGCGCCACTGTCGTCGCAATCGAGAAGGCGGTCGATCCCGGCGAGCTGTCGAGCGTCGAGAACAAGGCAATCGGCCGCAACCATGTCGGCGAGATCGACATTTCCCTTTCGAATCCGATTGCCACCGATCCCTACACCGAGAATCCCCGCACCGGCCGTCTCGTGATCGAGGTGTCCGGGCGCATCGCCGGCGGCGGTCTCGTGCTGTCGGTCGACGCCGGTCAGCGCGCTCTGCCCGTCGACATCGTGCCGGTGGAATCCGCGCTGCGGCCCGACGAGCGCTCCGCGCGCTATCGTCACAACGGCGCCGTGGTCTGGCTCACCGGCCTCCCCGCCTCCGGCAAGTCGACTCTCGCAAAAGCGCTGGAGCGGCGGCTGTTCAGCAATGGCGGCTCGCCGATCCTGCTCGACGGCGATACGCTACGCGCCGGGCTCAACAGCGATCTCGGCTTCTCGGCCGCCGATCGCAGCGAGAACATCCGCCGTCTCGCCGAAGTCGCGACGCATCTCGCCCGCAACGGCCACATCGCCATTGTCGCCGCCGTCTCGCCCGCCCGCGAGGACCGCGCCACCGCGCGCCGCATCGCCGACACTGCGTTCCGCGAGATTCACGTCGCGACGCCGGCGGAAATTTGCGAGGAGCGCGACCCCAAGGGCCACTACAAGAAGGCCCGCGCCGGCACGCTCGCGTCGTTCACCGGCATCGGCAACGACTACGAGACGCCGCAAGCCGCTGAGCTCGTGATCGACACCTCGACGCGGACGGTCGCCGAGGCGGCGGACGAGATCGAACGGATGCTCAAGACGACCGGCGTGCTGTTCGACGAACTCGTGGACCTCGCCGCGAATATTTGAGCCGGGCTGCTGCCCCGACCCGTGCTGTCGTCCTGACGAAGGCCAGGACCCATACCGCGTGATTTATCGGTTGGGACGGCAGCAGTACCGGGACGAGTCTTCGCCTAACTCCTCCCTGGGGCAATGGGTCCTGGCTTTCGCCAGGACGACGCCGGGGAGAGATCGCGCCGAATGCTTCAGCAGCGGGCATCAAGGGCACGGCGCGTCCGCGCTCCCCACCTCGTCTTGACATTTTGACAACTTTTGGGGGCCTTCTCACGGCCCCGATTTTGGGGCTAATAAGACCCCGAAAGCCGCTCCTTGGAGCGCATTTTGCTGCTGTCGGGTCAAAAGCAGCCAAAAACAGCCATTTCCAACAAGAAAGCCCATCATGAAACGCGTCGACGCCCACGGATTGAAGATCGCTCCCGTCCTGTTCGATTTCATCGCCAAGGAAGCGGCCCCGAAGACGGGGATCGCGCCGGATGCGTTCTGGGCCGGGCTCGCCGCCATCATCAAGGAGTTGGGGCCGAAGAACCGCACGCTGCTCGCGGTGCGCGACACGTTGCAGGCCAAGATCGACGACTGGCACCGCGCCAACAAGGGCAAGGCGTTCGACCTCAACGCCTATACGGCCTTCCTGAAGGAGATCGGCTATCTCGTCCCGGAGCCGGCGACGCAGAAGGTCGAGACCGAAAATGTGGACGAAGAGATCGGCAAGATCTGCGGCCCGCAGCTCGTCGTGCCCCTGACCAACGCACGCTACGCGCTGAACGCGGCGAATGCGCGCTGGGGCTCGCTCTATGACGCCTTCTACGGCACCGACGCGATCCCGCACGATTCATCCGAGAGCGGCAAGGGTTACAACAAGGCGCGCGGCGACAAGGTGATCGCCAAGGCCAAGGCCTTCCTCGATGCCGCCGTGCCGCTGGCGACCGGCAGTCACACCGACGTCACCGCCTATAGCGTGGTCGCGGGCCAGCTCGCGGTGAAGCTGAAGAGCGGCAACGCCACCGCGCTGAAGAACGCCGCGCAATTCGCGGGCTTCCAGGGCGACGCAGCCGCACCGAGCGCGGTGCTGCTCGCCAACAACGGCCTGCATGTCGAGGTGAAAATCGACCGCACCAGCGCGATCGGCAAGGACGATCCGGCCGGCGTCGCGGACATGGTCATGGAGTCCGCGGTCTCCACGATTCTCGACATGGAAGACTCGGTCGCTGCGGTCGATGCCGAGGACAAGGTGCTGGTCTACCGCAACACGCTCGGCCTGATGAACGGCACGCTGTCGGCCGATTTCGAGAAGGGCGGCAAGACGCTGACGCGCTCGCTCAATGCCGACCGCAGCTACAAGACGCCTGACGGCAAGGGCGAGGTCAAGCTGCACGGCCGCAGCCTGCTCTTGATGCGCAATTGCGGTCACCACATGTTCACCGACGCGGTGCTGGACGAAAAGGGCGAGGAGATTCCGGAAGGCCTGCTCGACGCTGCCGTCTCCGGGCTTCTTGCTGTCCATGACTTGAAAGGCAACTCCAAGGTCAAGAACAGCCGCACGGGATCTGCCTATATCGTCAAGCCGAAGATGCACGGTCCCGACGAGGTGTCGCTGACCTGCGAGATCTTCGACCGCGTCGAGAAGATGCTGTCGCTGCCCGAGAACACGCTCAAGGTCGGCATCATGGATGAGGAGCGGCGCACCACCGTCAACCTCAAGGCCTGCATTCAGCGCGCCTCCAAGCGCATCATGTTCATCAACACCGGCTTCCTGGACCGAACCGGCGACGAGATCCACACCTCGATGGAGGCGGGTCCGATGATCCGCAAGAACGAGATGAAGGCGCAGCCCTGGATCAAGTCCTATGAGGACTGGAACGTCGATATGGGCCTGACCTGTGGCCTGCCCGGCCATGCCCAGATCGGCAAAGGCATGTGGGCCGCGCCGGACAAGATGGCGGACATGCTGGCGCAGAAGCTCGCCCATCCGCAGGCCGGTGCCACCACCGCCTGGGTGCCCTCGCCGACCGCCGCGACGCTGCACGCGCTGCACTACCACCAGGTCAACGTCACCGCGCGCCAGCAGGAGCTCGCCAAGGGCGGCCCACGCGCAAACCTTTCCGACATCCTCACCATCCCGGTGTCGAAGTCGAACTGGGCGCCCGACGACGTCAAGCAGGAGATCGACAACAACTGCCAGGGCATCCTCGGTTACGTCGTGCGCTGGATCGACCAGGGCGTCGGCTGCTCCAAGGTGCCTGACATCCACGACGTCGGCTTGATGGAGGATCGTGCCACCTTGCGCATTTCCAGCCAGCACCTCGCCAACTGGCTGCACCAGGGCGTCATCACCGAAGCCCAGGTAATGGAATCGCTCAAGCGCATGGCGGTCGTGGTCGACAAGCAGAACGCGGGCGATCCCATCTACAAGCCGATGGCGCCCGGCTTCGACGGCACAGCCTTCAAGGCGGCTAGCGACCTCATCTTCAAGGGGCGCGAGCAGCCGAATGGCTACACCGAATACATCCTCACCGCCCGCCGCCGCGAGGCCAAAGGGGCGGGATAGGCCCGAATAGGCGAGCACCAAAAGCCCCGGCTCACGCCGGGGCTTTTTTGTTGGCGCAGCAGCCCGGATGGAGTGGAGCGTAATCCGAAGCCGCTATCGATTGGGGCAAGACCCGGATTGCGCTGCGCTCCATCCGGGCTACGAAAGCGCGGCTAGAACACGGCCAGATATTTCAGTAGCGACACGATGCCGATGATGATGACGACCACGCGCGCGATCTGCTTGGCGCGGCCGTCCATCGGCAGCATGTTGATGAGATAAAGTACGAGAATGACGACGAGAAAGGTGACGAGTACGCCGACCAGCATCGCTAGGACCCCCCTTTAGGCAAAATTGCTGACCCTCTCCTAACGCGCAACTCCCGGCTTGGTTCCATCGACGCAACCCTCTGCAACTTCTAGTAAATACGTACTTCTACGATCAGCCGGCCGGCCTAAAACTTTACCCTTTTCCTTTGAGATGCGGAAACCGTTTGGGCCGTGAGCCGCAAACGGCATGCGATTGCCTCGTCTTACGGGCCCCTTTTTCTGTTGTTGCCGGGGCGACTTCACGAACTTTGTATTGGGAATTGGGGGGACTTCGATGCTGAATCGTCTGACCGTATCCGCGCTGCTGAAGGCGGTGATCGCGATCACGTCGGTCTGCGTGGTGATCGTGCTCTCCCTTACCGCCTACGAGTCCTGGGATCGCCTGAAGACCGCCAATCGCATCTCGCAGATCGCCGACACGTCCGCCGATCTGTTCAAGGCGATGCACAATCTGCGCACCGACCGCTCGACCACGGTCCGCCTGCTGAACGCGACCGAGCCGATGGACGGCGAAATCGAGAAATATCTGCGCGCCCTGCGCGATGCCCAAATGCCCGCCATGGCGCGCGCGCTCGCGCTGCTGCCGGCCATGGACTTTCCGCAATCGGGCACTCTGGTACCGGAGCTCGCGCGCCTCTATAAGCTGCTGATCGAGGAGCAGAAGCAGTTCTGGGAGGATGTCGCCAAGCCGAAGGACCAGCGCCGCGCCAGCCTGCCCAAGGAATACATGGAAACGACGCAGGGCCTGCTCGACACGCTCGACAAGCTCTCGAACACGTTGGCCGCCACCGTCAATCACCTGGACGCCGCGATCGACCAGTTGCTGTCGATCAAACAGAACGCCTGGCTGCTCCGCAACACAGCAGGCGAAGCTTCGCTGATCGTCTCGACCGGGCTGGCCGCCGGCAAGATCACGCCGGAGGGCCGCTACGCCTATACCCAACATGTCGGCGGCACGAGCGCGATGTGGAAGGCGCTGGAGTTGTCGACGGCCGGCATGCAGTTGCCGGCGGGGCTCGCCTCCGCGATGGCCTCCGCCAAGACCTCCTATTTCGAGCCGCAGTATCTGGCCTTGCGCGACCGTCTCGCGGACGCGCTGGTCAAGGGTGAGAAGCCCGAGATGACGGCGAACCAATGGAGCCCGCTCACGGTCGGCCGGATGGCGAGCGCGGTCGCAGTGGCAGAAGGTGCGCTCGATGCTGCCAAGATCCACACCCAGGAGCAGCGCGGCGCCGCAGAGCGCGCACTGATCGTACAGCTTACGCTGCTGGCGCTCGCCGTGGGGCTTGCCGTCGGCGCGATCATGCTGGTCAGCCGCCGCGTCATCACTCCGCTCAACACCATCCGCGACGCCATGCTGAAGGTCGCCGGCGGCGACCTTGCTGTCGACAGCGGCTATCTCGATCGCAACGACGAGATCGGCGCGCTTGCCGGCGCGCTGGAGACCTTCAAGCAGCAGGCCAACGAGAAGCTCACGATCGAGGCGCAGGAGCGCGAACGCAATGCGGGCGCCTCCGCGCGCCAGCGCGCCGTCGAGACCTATGTCGGCGAGTTCGAGGGCGCGGTGCGCAAGACGCTCGGCGAGTTGAGCGAAGCCTCCGGCGAGATGCGCAAGACCTCGGGCGATCTCTCCGCGGTGTCGCGGCAGACCAACGACCGCGTTCAGGTCGCGGGCAAGGCCTCCAACGACGCCTCCATGAGCGTCGACAGCGTCGCCGCCGCAGCGGAAGAGCTCAGCGCCTCGATCAACGACATCAGCCAGCAGGCCGCGCATGCCGCGGGTATCGCCAGCCGCGCCGTGACCCAGGCACGCGAGACCGACGGCACGGTGCAGGGACTTCAGAAGTCGGCCGGTCGCATCGGCGAGGTCGTGGGCCTGATCAACACCATTGCGCAGCAGACCAATTTGCTCGCGCTCAACGCCACGATCGAGGCCGCCCGCGCCGGAGAAGCCGGGCGTGGCTTTGCCGTGGTCGCCTCCGAGGTGAAGTCGCTGGCGAGCCAGACAGCCAAGGCGACCGAGGAGATCTCCGAGCAGATCGCCGACATCCAGAAGGTCGCGGGCGACGCCATCAGCGCGATCCAGACCATCGGTGGCATCATCGGCGAAGTGAACGAGGTCGCGACCGCAATCGCTGCCGCCGTGCAGGAGCAGGGTGCGGCCACGCAAGAGATCACCCGCAGCACTCAGTTTGCGGCGCAGGGCACCAAGAACGTCTCGGACAACATCACCGGCGTCAAATCCGATGCTGACGCTGCTGCCGCCGCCGCCGACAACGTGAAGCATGCCTCCGAGATGCTGGAGAGCCAGAGCCGCCAGCTCGGCCATGAGGTCAGCGACTTCCTCGGCAAGATACGCGCAGCGTAGCGTGGGTATATGGGAACGACGAGCCACACATGCCGGTGTCGTCCTGGCGAAAGCCAGGACCCATAGCCACCCCACTCTGCAAGGGGCAGGCTGGTGGTCAGCGGTGTGGGGGCAACACCGGCATTTGGGGTAATGGGTCCTGGCTTTCGCCAGGACGACCTTGAGGGCTACTCCTTCGCCACCACCGGCACTTGGCGGAATCTTGCGCGCACCGAATCCGGCAGCGGGGAGAAATTCATCGCGACACCGCGGCGGTCGTTGGCATTGCGGCTGGCGACCACCAGGCCGTCGGCGCCCGCGACGATGTCACCCTTGCGCAAGGTGGGATCGTCGTCGACCTTGACCTGAGCGAGCCCGACCGGATCCTTGCCGTTGCAGGTGCAGCCTGAGACAATCTCATTGCGATAGCGGAACGCGTTAGGCAGGTCGGAATAGGATTTCCCCTTCTCCGTCGTCGCGTCGTCGATGTTGCCGCCATAGACCAGCGACGTCTCCGAGGCCGGGCAGAAGCTCTTGCAGGATTGCGCCTTGCTCTCGGAATCGTTTCCCTGCGCCGGGAAGTAACGTCCGTCGCAGCCGCGCACGCAATAGGCCGTGCCGCCGCCATAGGGCGCCCGTTGGCGCGGCGCGTCGTAGCGTGGCGTGTCATCGGTCTGGAACGGCATGCGAATCTCGGGCGCCGGTCGCCCGCGGAAGCCGCCGAACAGCGCCGAGAAAAAGTCCTCCGCATGGGCCGATGGCGTGAGCGCGAGGCCGACGGAGGCAACGGCGACGAACGCCACCGCGCCACCGGCGAGTTTGCCGATCGAACGTCTCTTCATGTGACCTCACACGATCCTTAGTTCACGGCCGAATTCGAAACGTTCAGCGCCTGCCGGCCCGAGGGCAGCGCCGTCACGGCCGGGCGCTTGCGCACGGAATCGCTACCTTTCGCCATCAGCGGCGCGTTCTTCGGCAGCACAACGACCTTGGCGCCGACATTGACGCGGCCGAACAGGTCGGTGACGTCCTCATTGGTCATGCGGATGCAGCCGGACGAGACGAACTTGCCGATCGTGGTGGGATCGTTGGTGCCATGGATGCGGTATTCGCTCGACCCGAGATACATCGCACGCGCGCCGAGCGGATTGCCGGGGCCGCCAGCGACGAAGCGAGGCAGATAAGGTTGTCGCGCAATCATCTCAGCCGGCGGATGCCAGTCCGGCCATTCCGCCTTGCGGCTGACGCTCTGCACGCCCGACCAGGTAAAACCCTCGCGCCCGACGCCGACGCCATAACGGATGGCGCGGCCCTGGCCGAGCACGTAATAGAGATAAGTATTGTTGGTATCGATGACGATGGTACCGGCCGGCTCGCTGCGGTCGAAGCTGACAATCTGCCTGCGCAGGCGATCGGGCAGCGCGGCATCCTCGTCGGCGGCCTGCGCGTTCGGGCTTGCATAGCCCTGATTCGCATAGCCTTGGTTCGCATAGCCTTGGTTTGCATACCCTTGGCTCGCATAACCCTGCGAATAGCCCTGGTCCTGCGGGTAGGGCTGATGCGGATAGGTGTAGCCCAGCGTCTGTGCGCTCGCGGCGCCGAACGGCACTGCCAGCAAAGCGGTTGCGAACGCGAATGCGGTGATGCGGCGCGGCGATATGCGGCGTCGGACTGCAGAGAACTTCGTCATGTGCTGCCCCGTTGGATGCCTGCATCAGGGTGATGCGCTGGTTCGATCAACGCGGCCGAGCCGATACAAGTTCCGCTGCGGGATGCAGCAGCAACGTCACAGTCAAGCGAGCACCTCTTCACGAAGCCGCGATGGAACCCGCAGGGCGCTTGGACGTTCTCCCGTGATCACAGGCGCGAGGACCGAAGACTCCGTGCCGGAGAG
Organism: Bradyrhizobium sp. MI1.10; assembly: GCF_055811035.1. Lineage (NCBI taxonomy): Bacteria > Pseudomonadati > Pseudomonadota > Alphaproteobacteria > Hyphomicrobiales > Nitrobacteraceae > Bradyrhizobium > Bradyrhizobium sp. MI1.10. The sequence goes on along the minus strand of NZ_JBVVPN010000030.1, from coordinate 59,551 downwards.
GTATTGTGCGCGTCCTTCCCAGTGAACGTATGATTCCCGGCAACGGCGAAGGCACTCCGCTTCCCGAGAGCCACGGCGAACTCCCCCCGGTGATCCGCCGCACAGAGCTCGTCGCCTTCTCGCTCGCCGGGCTGCTCCTCATCGCAATCGTCGCGGTACTCTATGTCGGTAAGGCGTTCTTCCTGCCTGTCGTGATGGCGTTCGTCACCGGCACGATGCTCTCGCCGGCAGCGACCTTTCTGGAGAACCGGAAAGTGCCGCGCGGGCTTGCTGCCGTCTTGATCGTGTTCGCGGTGACCGCCGTGGTCGGCTTCATCGTCGCGCTGATCGCCTCGCCGGCGATGGAATGGAGCTCGCGCCTGCCCGAACTCGGCGCCCAGCTGAAAGACAAGGTCCACGTGTTCGACCGACCGCTGGCGCTGTGGCGAGAGCTGCAGACGATGCTCGGCGGCTCGGAGGGATTGCCGAGCTTCCAGATGCCGAAATTCGATTGGGTGCAGCCGACGATCGAATTCCTGTCACCGACCTTTACCGAATTCCTGCTGTTCTTCGTCACGCTGATCCTGTTCATCGCCAGCTGGCGGGACCTGCGACGGGCGATGATCATGACCTTCAGCGATCATGAGGCACGGCTGCGCACGCTTCGCATCCTCAACGAGATCGAGGTCCATCTCGGCAACTATCTCTTGACCGTGACTCTCATCAATGTCGGCGTCGGCGTCGCCGCCGGCATCGTCTGCGCGCTCACCGGAATGCCCAATCCGGCTGGCCTCGGCGCGCTCGCGGCCACCCTCAATTTCATTCCGATCATCGGACCGGTGGCCATGTTCGCCATTCTGGTCGTGGTGGGACTGGTCACCTTCCCGACCGTCAGCGGCGGCCTGATGGCGGCGCTTGCCTTTGGCGGCATCACCTTCCTGGAGGGACATTTCGTCACGCCGACCATCATCGGCCGGCGGCTGGCGCTCAATGCGCTCGCGGTGCTGCTGGCGCTGGCGTTCTGGACCTGGCTGTGGGGCCCGATGGGCGCGTTCCTGTCGTCGCCGCTGCTGATCGTCGCCCTGATCCTGAAGGAGCATCTGTTGCCGCAGGATTCGCCGCAGCTCCCGCAGGACTGACCGGTTTCCGTGAACGGAACTTACCCGACGACGAAACGTTTCCCGGCTGTCTCAACCGTCAACAGCTCGGAGCCCCCGATGTCCACCACCAATGCCGAAGCCGGGATGAGAGACTGGACCGACAAAGCCACCCGAGAACGCCTCGAGAAGGATGTAGCAGCCGTGAAAAGCGATATCGCCGCCCTCACCGATCAGATCACCGACGCGCTCAATACTTTTGCCAACTCCTCCGGCAAGCAGGCCCGCCGCGGCTATCGCCAAGCGCGCGAAAACGTGGATTCCGCGATCGACGACATGTCGGAGCGCGGCAGCGCGATGATGGGCGCGGCACAGGAGGCCTACGGCTCGATCGAGGAGACGCTGGAGGACGCGATCAGCCAGCGGCCGCTCGCGACCGTCGGGCTCGCGCTCGGCATCGGCTTTCTGATCGGCGCGGCCTGGCGCCGCTGAGGTCGCGAATGGGGATCGAGACGGTGGCGCAGCGGCGCCGCCGGCGCCGGCTTGTGGGGATCTGAGGAGCAAGACCATGTTTCAGCGCATCATCGACGGGATCAGCGCATCCACCGGCAGCGCTGTGCGGCTGACCTCGTTGGCGGCAGGCGCGGCGTTCGCGCTCTTCATCACCACGTGCTTCCTGTGCGCGGCGGCGTTCATCTCGGTGCTCGATAAATATGGTCCGGTGCAGGCCTGCCTTGCCGGTGCCGGCGTTTTCTTTCTCCTGACCCTGACCGCGGCGGTGAGCTATTGGGTCTACAAGCGGCAGTTGCGCAAGCAAGCTTATATCGCGGCCGAGCGCGCCACGAAGTCGGCGGCCTCGAGCATGCTCGCGGACCCCATGCTGCTCGCCACCGGACTCCAGATCGTTCGCGCCATCGGGATCAAGCGGCTGTTGCCGATCCTGGCGATCGGCGGTGTCGCCCTCGGAATCATGGCGAGCCGCGCCGGCGTACCCGACGAGGCCTCGGCCGAACCTGCCGAGTAGCAGCTAGCACGCCTTAGAAAGTTTCGTCCCAGGTCCCGTATACCCATCTATCGAATCGGCACCAGTGGCCCCGCGCCGATTTTGCGCCGTTGCCTGCGCCATCACGCAAACGCTACTCGGATAGGCAGGCGGTTGCCGCTAAAAGCAGCGCCCCTGATTCCAAAAAGCCATTTTTTTCGATGAAACCGTCCGTCCAGGCGAACCTCGCCGCATTCCATCACGACCCTCGTCTCTATTTGACGCTCGGCATCGCCAATTGGTCGGTTTTCGTCGACCACATCCCGAACAACGTCGTCAATTTGCTGACGCTGCGCAACTTCGGCTTCAGCGGCGCCGCAGACTTGTTCGTGTTCGTGGTGGGCTATGGCGTCGCGATCATTCACGGCAGGATAGCACTGGAGCGCGGCTACGTCGTCGCGGCGACGCGCATCTTTCGCCGCGTCTGGCGGCTGTATGCCGCTTATGTCGTGCTGTTCGTGATCTATATCGACACCATCGCCTACGTCGCCTCGCAATCGAAGGCGCCCGAGATCATCCACGAATATAACATATCGGGAATTCTCGAGCACCCGCTGCGCATCCTGGTGCGTGGCCTCGTGCTCCAGGAGGAGCCGCTGAATCTCGACCTGTTACAGCTGATGATCCCGCTGATGGCCTTCTTTCCGTTCGCGCTGTGGGGCCTGTTGCGGCGTCCGAACCTGATGCTTGCGGCATCGGTCGCGCTGTACGTTGCGGCGCGCTGGTTCGACTGGAATTTCCGGGTCTATCCGGACCAGGATTGGACCTTCAACCCGTTCTGCTGGCAGATGCTGATGGTGCTGGGCGGCTGGTTCGCCGTGACCGGTGCGTCGGGCCGCGCGCTGCATGGCCTGTCCTGGCTGCGCGTGCTTGCGGGCGCCTATCTCGTATTCGCAATGGCGATCACGCTGATGCGCCACTCGCCCGCGCTTGCCGCCTACTTGCCGAACATCGTGCTCGACAATATCACGCCGACCGACAAGGAAAACCTCGCACCCTATCGCGTGGTCCACTTCCTCGCACTCGCTTTCCTCGCGACATATCTCGTCCCGGCCGATCATCCCGCCCTGCAATGGAGACCGTTCCGGGCGGTCATCAGATGCGGCGAGGAATGGCTCGCGGTGTTCTGCGTCGGCGTGTTCCTGTCCCTCGCCGGCCATCTCGTCCTGATCACCGGCGCCAATCTGGTGGTGATGCAGATCGCCGTGAGTCTGGCCGGCTTCGCGGCGATGGCCGCGGTCGCATATTACATCGGCTGGTCGAAGCGGCAGGACCTGCCCGCGGCCTTGCGGCAGCAGACCTAACTCGACACCTTCCGATTCCGCTAGGCCGGCCGTCACGGCTGGGCTATGCGGAGCGGCAGCGGATTGCGCGAGGAGGCCGGCGTGGTGATGGCGAATGGCGGGAGTGAGGGAGCCGACAGCGCGCCCCGGCGCGGCCGGCCGAGGTCGATCGAGACCACCAACGCCATTCTCCAAAGCGCCTATGCGCTGATGGCCACCACCGGCCTTGCCGCCACCACCATCGACGCAATCGCGCGCCACTCCAGCGTCTCCAAGATGACGATCTACAAATGGTGGCCGTCCCGCGAAGCCTTGCTGATCGATGCCTTCCTTCACCATGCCGCGCAGATGCTGCCGCTGCCGCCTGCAAGCTCGGGCAGCCCCGCCGCGCGCGCACGCCGCCACGCCGCGGCCTACGCCGAAGCGCTCCAGGGCGAGTTCGGCAAGGTCCAGCTCGCCGTCATCTCCGAATGCATCTCCAAGACCGGCTCGGCGGAGCTGTTCTACGCCCGCTACCTGCAATTCCGCCGCGACGCACTGATCGAGATGATCGCCGCAGGCCAGAACGACGGCAGCATTCTGGCGGAAGCGCCGCCCCAGGATCTCTACGACGCGATTTATGGCAGCCTGTTCTACCGCTACGTCTTCGGCATCGCGCCGATCACGCCGGCCTACGCGCGGACTCTGGTTGACCTCGTGCTGCGCCCGAAGAGTTAGGGCGTTTTCCGCGCCGGCCGGATCGGTGCTGACAGCTTGTCGGTGCGGTCGCGCTCGGTCATGTCCTCGACCGTCTCCATCGGCGCGGTCAGCTCGTAGACATAGGAGACGTCGGTGAAATAGCGCTTGGCGGTGCCGCCGAGCGCCTCGGGCGCGACGCGGTCCAGCAGGATCAGGCCGAAATCGGAATCGGGGCGGCGCGTCGCTTCGCTGGTGTTGAACTCCTCCCAGCGGAAATAGAAGACCTCACCGGCCGCCTCGTTCGTCACCGTCCAATTGGCTGTGATGTGCGGATGCTTGCCGACCAGCGACAGGCCCTCGTCGGAGTGCGAGGCGAGCTCGAAGAACAGCAGCGACAGGCTCTGCGCTGCACGCGCGCTGACTGCGATATCAGGACCGGTGACGGCGATGCGGTCGGCATGCGGGATGGCGCGCGCCTCGAACAGGCCCTTCAGCTTGACCCCCTGCCACTGGCTCTCGCTGAGCAGTGAGACGACGTTGGACATGGCGTGGATGCGGCCGATCAGGAGCTCGCGCGCGACATCGATGTCCGAGCCATGGCGCAGCGTGCGGGTCACGATCGACTGGATCACTGCCAGGATGTTTTTGACCCGGTGGTTGAGCTCGTCGATGACAGCAGTCAACCGGCGCTCGAAGCCGATTCTGACCTGGATTTCCCGGCTGAGCCGCAAATTGTTGTAGGCGACATAGCCGAACAGGCCGCACACCATCGCGGTGATCGCAAAGCCGATCGCCGCCACGATGATCGCAGTCTGCTCGGCGCGGCGCGCCGAATTGGTCTTGGCGTAATAGCCGAGCTGCCAGTCGCGCCCCCCAAAGCTCACCGTGCGCGTCGCCGACGGCGCCGGCCCATCGGCCGCCGTCGTTCGGGCCGAGACGACGCCTTGATCGTTGGCGACGAGTTCGCCACCCTCCCGGCGCGGATCCTTCAGTGCGACTGCGAACAACGACATGTCGTCGTTGGTCAGCATCAGGGAAGAGAGCTCGTAGGAAAATGTGATGAAGCCCGCCGGCTCCGTCGCGCCCTCGGGGATGACGGGAGCGGCCACAATGATGCCGATCGGCCCGCCGCTGCGCAGGAGGGCAACCGGTTCTGAGGCAACCGATCTCTTCTCCACTCTGGCGCGCGCCAGCATGGCGCTGCGCACCTGATCCTGGTCGTAGCTGCGGCCGGGCAGCCCCTTGGTCTCGTTGCTGCGCGGCTCGAGATCCATCAGCACGTCGATCGGCTGGGTGACACCTGCGGGATCGATCGGCTTGTCGTCATAGGTGCGGATTCGCGGATTGGGGAAGCCGGCGCTCGCGATGGCGGCCTGTGCTGCGGCAAGTTCGTTCGGCTTCAGGCGGGCGACCCAGCCCGCCACCACGAAATCGGTCTTGAAGGCGTAGATGGCCGAGCGCAGCGGCTCGAGCATGTTTGGCTTGAGCACCGACGGCGCCCGGAACAGGCCGGAGGCAACCCGCGCGAGCAGTTCGCGCTCGGTGAGCCGGTCCTGGACGAGGCTCGCATGGACGTCGATCGCGCGCGCCAGCGCGATCCGGTCCAGCGCCAGCTCCTGGTCGTGGACGCGATAGGCCGCAAGCCCGGAGAGCAGGGCTCCGAGAAGAGCAATGAAGCCGATGATGAAACCCAGCCGGACCACGCGACTACTCAGGCGAAAGCAGGAGGTCGGCAATAAACACGGAGCATATGGACGCCGCTCGAACGGGCACGTGCCGAAACAGGGTGGACCCCAATGGCCGGGATAATGAAGGAGGAGACATCGGTACGCAACTTGGTCGCCTGAGAAGCTTAAATCGGCCCGCCGCTGGTCCGGCCGGGACGGATTTGCTCCGGGCACCGGAGGTAATCAATTGCCGTGACCGAAATTTGTTCCGTGGACACGGCTCTGCCCATGGCGTTAACGGGGGGAAACGCCTGCGTTAGGTGGTCGCGCCGGTCAGCCGGCCCGTTTCAAGCCGCCTTTGGCCTCAATGAAGCCGATGATGCGGTCCAGCCCCTGGCTCTTCTTCAGGTTGGTCATGACGAACGGCCGCTCGCCGCGCATGCGCCTGGCGTCCGTCTCCATCTTTTCCAGGGAGGCGCCGACATGGGGCGCCAGGTCGATCTTGTTGATGACAAGGAGGTCGGACCGGGTGATGCCGGGGCCGCCCTTGGACGGGATCTTGTCGCCGGCCGCCACGTCGATGACGTAAATGGTGAGATCGGCGAGCTCGGGGGAAAAGGTGGCAGCGAGGTTATCGCCGCCGGATTCGATCAGCACGAGATCGAGCCCGGGAAACTTGGCGCGCATATCCGCCACCGCGGCGAGATTCATCGAGGCGTCCTCGCGGATCGCGGTGTGCGGACAGCCGCCGGTCTCGACCCCGGCAATGCGATCCGGCGTCAGCGAACCCGAGCGCACGAGAAATTCCGCATCCCATTTGGTGTAGATGTCGTTGGTGATCGCCGCGATGTCGTAGCGCTCGCGCATGGTCTTGCAGAGCAGGTCCATCAGCGCGGTCTTGCCCGATCCGACCGGACCGCCGATGCCGACGCGCAAGGGACCGTGAGATGTAGGCATTGAGTCTTTCCTATCGTCGTCCTGGCGAAAGCCAGGACCCATTACCACTGAACCCGATTGTCACGGCACGCTGGAGCCGCATCTGTGCATAGCCACGCGCACTCGTGGTTATGGGTCCTGGCTTTCGCCAGGACGACGGCGGAGAGCAACTCACCCTGCTCATGACCGAAACAGCCGCGTATATTGCGTCTCGTGCCGCAGGCTGGCGAGGTCGGCGCGAAACGTCGCGCCGCCGAGATCGTCCAACGTCGCATTCAGCGCACGATGTGCCGTCGCGGTAACCGCGGCTTCCAGCTTCACCAGCACGCGCTGGCTGTCGGTCTGGCCGAGCGGGATGAGCCGGCTGGCCGCGGAAATCCAGTTCGAGACCAACGCATGCAGGAAGGCGTGCAGCGTCGGTGCCAGCGGCACGCCGTGCATCGCGGCGACCACGCCAACGGCAACGGGATAGACCAGTGGCGTGCGGCATGCCGCAACCATGGCATCCAGCCCGTCGGCATCCCACGCTGCGCGGGCCATGTCGATGAAGGCACGGCCCTGCGATGTCGTCTCCAGTTGCCGCTCGCGCGACGGCACGAAGGCCGCGGCGAGCTCGGCGATATCGCTCAAGGTGTCGCCCTCGCCCGCTTCAGTGGCGCGATAGGCGTGGACCAGAAAAATCGCATCGCAGAAGCCCGAGCCATCGCGAAGCATCGCGTCGAGCCAGTCCGCCAGCGACGCGACGTCGGTGATGTCGCCGGCCTCGACCGCCCATTCGATGCCGCTGGAGTAGGAAAAGCCGCCGACGGGAAACGCGGGCGACAGCCAGGTCATCAGCCGGTACAGCGCCGCCGCCTCGCGCTCCGCGAGGTCGCGGGCCGCGACCGGCTCATTTGTGGTCATGAGCATGCTTGTGGCCGTGGTGATGATCGGGGTGATCGCAGTGCTCGTCGTGGTGTTGGTGATCGTGACCGTCGCCATGTGCGGCATGATCATGATGGTGATCATGATGGTGATCATGATGATCATCGTGGCCATGATCGTGATGCGCGTGGTCGTCGTGTCCATGCGCATGACCGGCATCGGCATAGGCGCCGCCCTCGGGATCGAACGGCGCCTCGATCTCGATCACGCGCGCACCGAGGCCCTTCACCATGGCTTCGATGACGTGGTCGCGGCGGATGCGCAGGCCCTTGGCCATGATCTGCGTCGGCAGATGGCGATTGCCGAGATGCCAGCCGACGCGAATAAGGTGGTGCGGATCGTGGCCGCGAATCTCGAGCAACGGCTCGGGCGCGGCGACCACCTCGACCAGTCGGCCGTCCTCCAACACCAGTGCATCGCCGCCGCGCAGGGCGACGGCATTCTCCAGGTCGAGCAGGAACTCGAGCCCCCGCGTTCCCGTCATCGCCATCCGGCGGCGGTGTCGATCGTCGAAATCGAGCACGACCGTATCCGCCGGCGCTTCCGCGAAGCGGTGTTGTCCCCTGACCTGCGTCGCCCGGATCATGCGCTTTTACCCCGTTACCGTGTCTCGACCTTCTCGGGCGTGATCACTTCGATCTTCGGCGGCGCCGTAAAACACTTCACCGCGACGCGGCCGAACGTCTTCATGTGCTCCATGGCGCGATGCGGCACCAGTGCTTCGGCATTCTCCCACTGCTCGACGAACACCATCTTGGCGGGATCGGTGACGCTCTCATGCAGATCATAGGCGACATTGCCGGGCTCTTTCCGCGTCTCCTTGATGCAGGCGGTGGCAGCTGCAATGAATTCGGCGCGCGTTTCAGGCTTGATGGTCAAGGTGGCGACGACGTAGATCACGAGAAATCCTCCCGGCTTTTCTTCTGGGCTTCAGATACCCGGCGGGACCTTAGACCAGGCGGGATCGAACGCAAAACCCGGAAAAGCTGCCCCCGGATATGCGACCAGGACATGTTCCTGAGACATGCGTTGAGGCGCTATTTCAGTACATGAAATATCGCTGCGCCATCGGCAGCACCTCGGCGGGGGCGCAGGTCAAAAGCTCGCCGTCGGCGCGAACCTCATAGGTCTCCGGATCGACTTCGATATTGGGCGTGGCGTCGTTGTGAATCATGCTCTTCTTCGAGATCCTGCCGCGGGTGTTCTGGACCGCATAGAGCTTCTTGTCGATGCCGAGCTTACGCGCGAGGCCGCCGGTGATCGCGGCCTTCGAGGTGAACACCACTGAGGATGCGGTTATCGCCTTGCCGAAGGCGCCGAACATCGGCTGATAATGCACCGGCTGCGGGGTCGGGATCGAGGCGTTGGGATCGCCCATGGGAGCGGCGACGATCATGCCGCCCTTGACGACGCAATCGGGCTTGACGCCGAAGAAGGCCGGCGACCACAGCACGAGATCGGCGAGCTTCCCCTTCTCCACCGAGCCGATCAGCTTCGAAACGCCATGGGCGATCGCGGGATTGATCGTGTATTTGGCGATGTAGCGCTTGACGCGGAAATTGTCGTTGTCCTTGCCCTTATCCTGCGGCAGCGAGCCGCGCTGCTTCTTCATCTTGTCGGCGGTCTGCCAGGTCCGGATGATGACCTCGCCGAGGCGGCCCATGGCCTGGGAGTCCGACGAGATCATCGAGAGCGCGCCGAGATCGTGCAGGATGTCCTCGGCCGCGATGGTCTCCTTGCGGATGCGGCTTTCCGCGAACGCCAGATCTTCCGCGATCGAGGGATCGAGGTGGTGGCACACCATCAGCATGTCCAGATGCTCGTCGATGGTGTTGCGCGTGAAGGGCCGCGTCGGGTTGGTCGAGGACGGCAGCACGTTCTTGAGCCCCGCGACCTTGATGATATCGGGGGCATGACCGCCGCCGGCGCCCTCGGTGTGGAAGGCGTGGATGGTGCGGCCCTTGAAGGCTTTGATGGTATCCTCGACGAAGCCGGATTCGTTCAACGTGTCGGTGTGGATCATCACCTGGATATCGTAGTCGTCGGCGACCGAGAGGCAGGTGTCGATCGCGGCCGGCGTCGTGCCCCAGTCCTCGTGCAGCTTCAGCGCACAGGCCCCGGCCTTGATCATCTCGACCAGCGCGGCGGGCCGCGAGGCGTTGCCCTTGCCAGAGATGCCGAGATTGACCGGGAAGGCGTCGAACGACTGGATCATCCGCCCCATGTGCCACGGCCCCGGCGTGCAGGTCGTGGCGAACGTGCCATGCGAGGGGCCGGTGCCGCCCCCCAGCATCGAGGTGACGCCCGACATCAGCGCATGCTCGATCTGCTGCGGGCAGATGAAGTGGATGTGGCTGTCGAAGCCGCCGGCGGTGAGGATCTTGCCTTCACCCGCGATCACGTCGGTGCCCGGGCCGATGATGATGGTGACACCCGGCTGGATGTCGGGATTGCCGGCCTTGCCGATGCCGGCGATCATGCCGTCCTTGATCGCGACGTCGGCCTTCACGATGCCCCAGTGATCGACGATCAGCGCGTTGGTGATGACGGTGTCCGCCGCGCCCTGCTTGTTGGTGACCTGCGACTGACCCATGCCGTCGCGGATCACCTTGCCGCCGCCGAACTTCACCTCCTCGCCGTAGGTGGTGAAATCCTTCTCGACCTCGATGATGAGGTCGGTGTCGGCCAGCCGCACCTTGTCACCGGTGGTCGGGCCGAACATGTCGGCATAGACCGAACGCTTTATTTTGACGGACATCACAAGCCCCGTTTGCGTTTGAATTTTGGACCGGTGCTCACAGCGAGGTCCTCGCTGTGAGCACCGTGTCGTCGAATGTCGTATCGAGCCAAGAGTTGCCGCCGCGGCAACCGGCGACAACCTGCTCGGCCCAGTCGGTGTAGTCGACGAGATCGTCACGTTCCTCGGCCGTCGGATCGGAATGCACGCGCGCGCCGATATTGCTGATCTTGTCGGCGATCTTGATCAGCCTGGCGCCAGCCGATTTCTTCGGTGCGTCGAGCACCTGACGCCGCCGCCGCTCCGGCTTAGGCAGGCTCATATCGTCGGTGCATTCCTCGACAAGCGACGCGACACGGTCGGAGAATTTTTGCGCGAGCTCCTCGCGCGTGGTGTCGGTGTCCTCGATCGCATCGTGCAGCCAGCCTGCGGCAACGAGTTCGGCGTCGGCGCCGTCGGTCGCGGTGGCAAGCAGGTTCGCGACCTCGGCGAGGTGGTTGATGTAGGGCTCATGACCACGGCCCTTGCGCGCCATGCCGTTGTGACGGCGCGCGGCGAGCTCGGCGGCTTCGGAGACGAGGCGGACAGGTGACAGCATGGCAAAGTCCTCCGTGTTCGCCTCAACCATGCCGCGCCACGCTCGTTCCTGTGGATTTCACAGCTTCCCCATCACGTCGCCGCGGAAGCCGTAGATGGTCTTCTTGCCGGCCACCGCGACGAGCTGAACGTCGCGGGTCTGGCCGGGCTCGAAGCGAACGGCGGTGCCGGCGGCGATGTCGAGGCGCATGCCGCGGGCTTTCTTGCGGTCGAACTTCAGGGCCGGGTTGGTCTCGAAGAAATGGTAGTGCGAGCCGACCTGGATCGGGCGGTCACCGGTGTTGGCGACCGTCAGCGTCACGGTCTTGCGGCCGGCATTGAGCTCGATCTCGCCGTCCTGGATGAAGAGTTCGCCGGGAATCATTCTATCCTCCTCGTCATTCCGGGGCCCGCGCAGCGAGAACCCGGAATCTCGATCAACAATCTCTGGATTCCGGGTTCGCCCTTCAGGCGCCCCGGAATGACGAATTCAAAACTACCTGATCGGCTCGTGCACGGTGACGAGCTTAGTGCCGTCCGGAAAGGTCGCCTCGACCTGGATGTCGTGGATCATCTCGGGAATGCCCGGCATCACCTGGTCGCGCGTGAGGACCTGCGCACCCGCTTGCATCAGCTCGGCGACGGTGCGGCCATCCCGCGCGCCTTCGAGGATGAAATCGGAGATGAGCGCGATCGCCTCCGGATGGTTGAGCTTGACGCCGCGATCCAGCCGGCGGCGGGCCACGATCGCCGCCATCGAGATCAGAAGCTTGTCCTTTTCGCGCGGAGACAGGTTCATACGAAATCTCTTCCGTTCACTTCGTCAATTCAGCCAGAGCCGCGGCAGCGCCGCACCGGTGCGCGCCAATACGGCCATCATGTCGCCACGCAGGCGCGCCGCATCTTGGGCACAGAACCGCGCCATTGCAAAGCCATTCCAGGCGGACATCCCGACCTCACCGGCGAAGGATTCCGAGGCCTCGCGGAGACGCTCGATCAGGGCCTCGTCGCCGGGCACGATCAGCGCCGTCCCGATCGCAGCGCCGCCCTTCGCCACCGCCGATCGCGCAAGCTTTGCGCCGATATTGCCGTCGAGCCTGACGGTCTCGGCGAACACTAGCTTGCCGCCGCGACGCAGTCGCCAGCGGTCGACGAACTCGCCCTGCTCCATCCGCTCACCCATCGCGGTACGGCCGAACACCACGATCTCGCACAGCAGGAGCGAGGCAGTCGCATCGAGGTCTATGTCGAAGCGACGGCGCACGCGCGCCCGGTCGAACAGGATCGTCTCCTGCGGCAGCCAGCCGAGATGTGCGCCTGCGGCAACCTTCAGCGCTATATTGAGCTCCGCCGCCTGCCCTGGCGCGCGATAGACCTTTTCCGCGGCCGCCGTCGTCAGCGTCAGCTTCGCACCATCTGCGGCCGCGATTTCGATGTCGAAGCGATCGCCGCCGGCGACGCCGCCGGCCGTGTTGACGAACACGCCGGAGAGCCCCTCGTCCTCCGGCGAAGGGAAGCGCACGCGCAGGGAGCCGGACTCATGCAAGATCCCGCGACGTGTCACACCGTCGCGCGCGTGGACGTCGAAGCGCACCGCTCCGCGGGCACGGTTGGCGTCGAACACCGAAGATGTCGCTAAAACGTCGCTGCGCATCCGCCTCCCCAGCCGGTCGCGGCAGAATGGCCTACAGCGCCATCTGGCGGCTGATTTCGCTCGCGTCGAGATTGGAGCGATCGCAGGTGAACTTCACCGCGCCGCGATCCATCACCGCAAAACTGTCGCCGAGTTCGCAGGCAAAGTCGAGATATTGTTCGACCAGCACGATGGCGATGTTGCCGAGATTGCGCAGGTACGAGATGGCGCGGCCGATATCCTTGATGATCGAGGGCTGGATGCCCTCCGTCGGCTCGTCGAGCAGCAGCAGCTTTGGCCGCATCACCAGCGAACGCCCGATCGCGAGCTGTTGTTGCTGGCCGCCGGAGAGATCGCCGCCGCGCCGGCCGAGCATGGATTGCAGCACCGGGAACAGCGAATACACGTCGTCCGGAATGTGCTTGTCCTCGCGCCTGAGCGGGCCGAAGCCGGTCTTGAGATTCTCCTCGACCGTCAGAAGTGGGAATATCTCGCGCCCCTGCGGCACGAAGCCGATGCCCTTGCGCGCGCGCTCATAGGGCTTCAGGCCCGTAATATCGTTGCCGTCGAGCACGATCGCGCCCGATGAGATCGGGTACTGCCCGACCATGGCGCGCAAGAGCGAGGTCTTGCCGACGCCGTTGCGCCCGAGCACGCAGGTCACCTTGCCGGGCTCGGCCGCGATCGACACGCCGCGCAGCGCCTGCGCCGCGCCGTAGAACAGGTTGATGTCCTTGACCTCAAGCATCGCTCACCGCCCCAGATAGACTTCGATGACCCGCTCGTTGGACGAGACCTGGTCGATGGTGCCTTCGGCGAGCACGGTACCCTCGTGCAGGCAAGTGACCTTGACGCCGAGTTCGCGCACGAACGTCATGTCGTGCTCGACCACCATCACGGTGTGGGTCTTGTTGATTTCCTTGAGCAGCTCGGCGGTGAGATGCGTCTCGACGTCGGTCATGCCAGCGACGGGCTCGTCGACGAGAAGCAGTTTTGGATCCTGGGCGAGCAGCATGCCGATCTCAAGCCACTGCTTCTGGCCGTGGCTGAGGCTGCCGGCGAGACGGTTGCGGGCCTCGGTAAGGCGGATCGTTTCCAGCACCTTGTCGATCTGCTCGGATTCCGCCCGGCTGCCGCGCCAGAACAGCGTAGCCTTGACGCTGTGGTCGACATTGAGCGCGAGCAGCAAATTGTCCTGCACGGTCTGGCTCTCGAACACGGTCGGCTTCTGGAATTTGCGGCCGATGCCGAGCTCGGCGATGCGGGTCTCGTCAAGCCGCGTCAGGTCCGTGACGCCGTCGAACAGCACGGTGCCTTCGTCGGGCTTGGTCTTGCCGGTGATGATGTCCATCATCGTGGTCTTACCGGCGCCGTTCGGGCCGATGATGGCGCGCATCTCGCCGGGCTCGAGCGTCAGCGAGAGGTTGTTAATGGCGTGGAAGCCGTCGAACGAGACGTGCACGCCGTCGAGATACAGCATTGCGGAGGTCGCGCGGGTGTCCATGACGTTCATTGCGCCTCCTCCGCCATTTTGGGTTCGGCGACGCCATCTTCGGCCGCGGCGCTCGCAATGGTCGCGGCGTCGCGCCTTTCCTTCGACGAGTCCCACCAGGCGTTGAAAGTGCCGACGATGCCCTTGGGCAGCAGCAGCGTCACCAGAATGAACATCGCACCCAGCATGAACAGCCAGTACGGCGCGAGCATGCCGGAGGTGAAGAACGTCTTTGCGTAATTGACGACGACGGCACCGAGCGCAGCGCCGACCAGCGTACCGCGGCCGCCGACCGCAACCCAGATCACCGCCTCGATTGAATTGCCGGGCGCGAATTCGCTCGGGTTGATGATGCCGACCTGCGGCACATAGAGCGCGCCGGCGATGCCTGCCATGCAGGCCGACACCGTGAACACGAACAGCTTGTAGGATTCGACGCGGTAGCCGAGGAAGCGCGTGCGCGATTCGGCATCGCGCACCGCGATCAGCACCTTGCCGAGCTTGGACGAGACGATGGCGCGGCAGATCAGGAAGCCGGCGATCAGCGCCAGGCAGCTCAGCGCGAACAGCGCAGCACGGGTGCCTTCTGCCTGCACGTTGAAGCCCAAAATGTCCTTGAAGTCGGTCATGCCGTTGTTGCCGCCGAAGCCGAAATCGTTGCGGAAGAAGGCCAGCAGCAGCGCATAGGTCATCGCCTGGGTGATGATCGACAGATACACGCCCGTGACGCGGGAGCGGAAGGCGAGCCAGCCGAAGCAGAAGGCGAGCAGGCCCGGCACGATCAGCACCATCAGCGCGGCAAACCAGAACATGTCGAAGCCGTACCAGTACCAGGGCAGCTTCGAATAGTTCAGGAACACCATGAAGTCAGGCAGGATCGGGTTGCCGTAGACGCCGCGGCTGCCGATCTGCCGCATCAGGTACATGCCCATCGCGTAGCCACCGAGCGCGAAGAAAGCACCGTGGCCGAGCGAGAGGATGCCGCAATAGCCCCAGATCAGGTCGATCGAGAGCGCCAGGATGGCGTAGCAGACATATTTGCCCCAGAGCGCGACCAGATAGGTCGGCACTTGTAGGAACGAGCCCGCGGGCAGCAGAAGGTTGGAGAGCGGGATCAGGATGCCGCAGGCCACGACGACCGCAAGGAAGATCGTCGCGCCGCGGTCCAGCGATCGCGTCAGCATGTGAGGGGTCATGCTTCCACCGCACGGCCCTTGAGCGCGAACAGGCCGCGCGGCCGCTTTTGAATGAACAGGATGATGAGAACGAGGATGGCGATCTTGCCGAGCACGGCGCCGGCGACCGGCTCCAGGAATTTGTTGGCGATGCCGAGCGTGAAGGCGCCGACCAGCGTGCCCCAGAGATTGCCGACGCCTCCGAACACGACGACCATGAAGCTGTCGATGATGTAGCTCTGGCCGAGATTGGGGCTGACATTGTCGATCTGCGACAGCGCCACGCCGGCGATGCCGGCAATGCCCGAGCCGAGGCCGAAGGTCAGCGCATCGACCCGCGAGGTCGCGATGCCCATCGAGGCCGCCATGCGGCGGTTCTGCGTCACCGCGCGCATCTCGAGCCCTAGCGCCGTGTAGCGCAGCATCGCGAGCAGAATGACGAACACCGCGAGCGTGAAGACAAGGATCCAGAGCCGGTTATAGGTAATCGTGATCTGGCCGAGCTCGAACGCGCCGCTCATCCAGGAGGGGTTGCCGACCTCGCGGTTGGTCGGGCCGAACATGGTGCGCACCGCCTGCTGCAGCACCAGCGACAAGCCCCATGTCGCCAGCAGCGTCTCCAGGGGACGGCCATAGAGAAAGCGGATGATGCTGCGCTCGATCACGACGCCGAGCGCGCCCGCCACCAGGAAGGCGAGCGGCACCGCGATCAGCAGCGAATAGTCGAACAGGCCGGGATAGCGGGTGCGGATCACCTCCTGCACCACGAAGGTGGTGTAGGCCCCGATCATCACCATCTCGCCATGCGCCATGTTGATGACGCCCATCACGCCGAACGTGATGGCAAGCCCGATTGCAGCAAGCAGCAGCACCGAACCCAGCGAGAGGCCGTACCAGGCATTCTGCACCATCGACCAGACCGCGAGCGAACTCTGGATCGAGCCGATTGCGCTCGCGGCAGCCTTGGTCACCGAGGCCGGCTGGTCGCCCATGCCGGTAAGCAGCGCCATCGCCTCCTGGTCGCCGCGCGCCTTGATGGTGGCAACGGCTTCGAGCTTCTCGACCTCGGTGGCATCAGGCTTGAACAACAGGATCGCCGCGCGGGCGTCGCCCAGCGCAGCTTTGACGGATCGGTTGGTTTCCTTGGCGAGCGCGCCATCGACGGCTTCGAGCGACGTCTCCTCATGCGACTTGAAGACGGATTGCGCGGCCTGCAGCCGCGCTCCGATGTCCGGTGACTGCAGCGTCAGGCTGCCGATCGCGGCATCGACGCTGCGGCGCAAGCGGTTGTTGAGGCGGACCGCGCTTGCACTGTCGGGCACGCTCGCCACAGCCAGGCCGGTCGCGGCATCGATCGACTTGCCGTCGGTGCCGGTGACGTAAACCTTCTTGCTATCCGGGTCGGCCATGAGTCGGCCGTCCTGAAGCGCGCTGATGATGGGGAAAGCCAGCTTGTTGCCGCTGCCCGCGACCACGCCGATCGCCTCTTCCGTGTCGGAATAATCGTCGTTGGCGAATTTGGCGACCGCATCCTCGAACGGGCCGGCCAAGGCCGGCAGTGCGAACGCGATCAGGAACAACGAGAGCAGGAGCGAACAGAGGCGGGCGGACAAATTGGCTGGCACTGTGAAAGACCCCGGCAGAAAAGGGTGGAGAAGGCGGCGGGATCGCCGCCTTCTCCGATCGTGCAATGGAGCGTCAGATCCGGATCAGGAGCCCGAACCGAGGCACTTGTTGGTCTTGGTGTTGAAGTTGCCGCACTTCTTGCCGACCCAGTCGCCGACCAGGTCCTTGGAGCCATCGAGCTCCTTCGACCAGGCGTCGCCTGCGACAAGACCCGGGGTCTTCCACACCACGTCGAACTGGCCGTTGGCTTTGATTTCGCCAATGAACACCGGCTTGGTGATGTGATGGTTCGGGAGCATCTTGGAGGTGCCGCCGGTCAGGTTCTTGGCTTCGATGCCCGGGAGCGCATCGATCACCTTGTCCGGATCGGTCGACTTCACCTTCTCGACCGCCTTGACCCACATGTCGAAGCCGATCACGTGCGCTTCCATCGGATCGTTGGTCACGCGCTTCGGGTTCTTGGTGTAGGTCTGCCACGCCTTGATGAACTTCTCGTTCTCCGGCGATTTGATCGACTGGAAGTAGTTCCAGGCGGCGAGATGGCCGAGCAGCGGCTTGGTGTCGATGCCGGCGAGTTCTTCCTCACCCACCGAGAACGCGACGACCGGGATGTCCTTCGCCTTGATGCCCTGGTTGCCGAGCTCCTTGTAGAAGGGAACGTTGGCGTCGCCGTTGATGGTCGAGACCACCGCGGTCTTCTTGCCGGCCGAGCCGAACTTCTTGATGTCGGCCACGATCGTCTGCCAGTCGGAATGACCGAACGGCGTGTAGTTGATCATGATGTCTTCCTGGGCGACACCCTTGGACTTCAGATAGGCTTCCAGGATCTTGTTGGTGGTGCGGGGATAGACGTAGTCGGTGCCCGCGAGCACCCAGCGCTTCACCTTCTCGTCCTTCATCAGATAGTCGACGGCGGGGATCGCCTGCTGGTTCGGCGCGGCGCCGGTGTAGAACACGTTGCGCTCGCTCTCCTCGCCCTCGTACTGCACGGGGTAGAACAGGATGCTGTTCAGCTCCTTGAACACCGGGAGCACCGACTTGCGCGACACGGAGGTCCAGCAGCCGAACACCACCGAGACCTTGTCCTTGGTGATCAGCTCGCGCGCCTTCTCGGCGAACAGCGGCCAGTTCGAAGCGGGATCGACGACGACGGCTTCGAGCTTCTTGCCGTTGACGCCGCCCTTCTTGTTCTGCTCGTCGATCAGGAAGAGGATGGTGTCCTTCAGCGTGGTTTCGCTGATGGCCATGGTGCCGGAGAGGGAGTGAAGCACGCCGACCTTGATGGTGTCGTCCGCGGCTTTCGCACCAGAAATGGAAGCCAGACCAAGCATCAGTCCGGCGGTCGCGGCGAGAACGCCACGGCGGCTAAATGGCGCCGCTATATCGTGAGTGGATTTGCTATGCATGAGTGTCTCATCTCCCTGACGCAGACGTGAAAAACGCTGCGAAACGGCCCCAACGGCCGCCTGCGATTAACGGATTCGCAAGAACCGTGCCATGGATTAGACACCAACTAAGCCATTGGCTTTGTTGCTAAAATGGACGGAAAACAAAGCCTCGCCATGACCGCGCCGCCTAAACACTGAGCAAATCGAATGGATGCGAATGTGGCAGACGGGCTATTTTTTGAGCAAATTTGCCACTCTGGCTAAATTTCCGGCATAACTATTTCTGCACCGCGATCGCCATTTGGGGTGAGCCTGCCTTGAAAGCGCCGCCTCAATGTTCCATATGGAGGGCGAGGTCTCTTGCGAATCAGAGACCGTTGCGAGCCGCGTGTTCTTAAGCCCTTACGGGCGTCTGGCTTGCCCCATCCCATCAAGCCATCCGACACCCCAAACACGCAGGTGTCCCTCTCGACACCCTTTTGCGCGCGCCGCGCCGAATGCGCCGGGCGCCCGCTTTTGACATGGAAAGAACCCATCTTTTGACTTCGTTTCAGGATTTCGGCCTCGCCGAACCCATCGCTCGTGCTCTCACCGAAGAGAACTACGTCACCCCCACCCCGATCCAGGCCCAGACGATTCCGACCGCGCTGACCGGCCGCGACGTCGTCGGCATCGCCCAGACCGGAACCGGCAAGACCGCGTCCTTCGCGCTGCCGATCCTGCACCGCCTGCTCGAGAATCGCATCAAGCCGCAGCCGAAGACGACCCGCGTCCTGGTGCTGTCGCCGACGCGCGAGCTGTCCGGCCAGATCCTTGACAGCTTCAACGCCTATGGCCGCCACATCCGTTTGTCCTCGACACTCGCCATCGGCGGCGTGCCGATGGGCCGTCAGGTCCGCTCGCTGATGCAGGGCGTCGAGGTGCTGGTCGCCACCCCCGGCCGTTTGCTCGATCTCGTGCAGAGCAACGGACTGAAGCTTGGAAGCGTCGAATTCCTCGTGCTCGACGAGGCCGACCGCATGCTTGACATGGGCTTCATCAACGACATCCGCAAAATCGTCGCCAAGCTGCCGATCAAGCGGCAGACGCTGTTCTTCTCGGCCACCATGCCGAAGGACATCGCCGAGTTGGCCGACGCCATGCTGCGCGACCCCGCCCGCGTCGCGGTGACCCCGGTCTCCTCGACCGTGGAGCGCATCCAGCAGCGCATCATCCAGGTCGACTTCTCCGCGAAGCCGGCCTTACTGGCCAAGCTGCTGAAGGACGAGCCGGTCAACCGAGCCCTGGTCTTCACGCGCACCAAGCACGGCGCCGACAAGGTCGTAAAGACACTCGAGAAGGCGGGAATCCCCGCCAGCGCCATCCACGGTAACAAGTCGCAGAACCATCGCGAACGGACGCTAGCCCAGTTCCGCACCGGTGAAATTCGCACGCTGGTCGCCACCGATATCGCCGCTCGCGGCATCGACGTCGACGGCATCACCCACGTCATCAATTTCGACCTCCCCAACGTGCCCGAGACTTACGTGCACCGCATCGGCCGCACCGCGCGCGCCGGCGCCGAGGGCACCGCGATCTCGCTGGTCGCGGGCGGCGAGGAACTTGCCTATCTCCGCGACATCGAGCGGTTGATCAAAGTGACGCTGCCGCGCGAAGACCACCGCACCGACGCGGGCCGCCGCGATGCGGGTCCTCCCCCGTCCCAGCAACGTCAGGGCCGGCCCAGCCGCCCAGGCCAGCGTCCGCACGGCGCACGGCATGGCGACGGGCGGCGTGCCGACGAAAGGCATGCTGACGGTCGTCACCACAGTGCCGCCAAGCAGGGCGACGGAAGGCCCGGCGAGGGACGTCATGGCGACGCCAGGCGTGCTGACGCACGGCCCGGCAGTGGCCCGAAGGCTTCGAAGACTCCTCGTCGCGACCACACCGGAGGCAAGGCGCATTCTTCGCCAAACGGCCGTCCGGAACAGCGTTCCGCGCATAGCGCCGGGGCGTCTGATGGGATACAAGGCGTTGCCTTTTTGCGCCGCGAGAGTCGGCCGAACGGCCAACCGAACCGCAAACCCCATTCGCACTAGCCGTCCACGACCTGGAGAAATTCATGGCTAAGGAAGAGCTGATCCAGTTCGAAGGACTGGTCACCGAAATCCTCCCCGACGCGCGCTACCGCGTGCAGCTCGACGCCGGACACGAGATCGTCGCCTACACCGCCGGCAAGATGAAGAAGAACCGCATCAAGACTCTGGCGGGCGACCGCGTGACGGTGGAGATGTCGCCCTATGACCTCGAAAAGGGCCGGCTGATTTTCCGCCACAAGGACGAACGTCCGAGCGGGATGGGCGGACCTCCGCGTCCCGGACAGCGCGGCGGCCAGTTCCGCCGCCGCTAGGGGCTCGGCGCGCGAGCGCGAACCTAAGATTCCGACCTGCATGCTGATCCGCCGTGACCATCACGGCGGATCAAAAAATCGTGCACGTCAGCATTGTTTTGGAGCTCTGTTTCCAATAAAATGAACTAATCGATTTTCGGCCGGACGACATTAGCATCCACCGGTACAGCCGGTTCAGACACGCTGACGACCCTTCCAAAAATTCGATCTAACCTGTCCGCGCAAGCGGGCTCTGACATTGTGTTATCTGAGAAGGGACTACCCCCATGAGCATGGGAACCGTGAAGTGGTTTAACGCGACCAAAGGCTTCGGCTTCATCCAGCCCGACGATGGCGGCCAGGACGTGTTCGTCCACATCAGCGCTGTGGAACGTGCGGGCCTCGGCACGCTGCGCGAAGGTCAGAAGATCTCCTACGAGATCGTGGCCGACCGCCGTTCCGGTAAGTCGGCAGCGGACAACCTTCGTTCCGCCGGTTGAGCCTACCGCTTACGGCCCCGATCGGCTCGAGCGAACAAATCAAAAGAAAAGGCCGGGCGCGATGCCCGGCCTTTTTTCTAGTTTAGGGGGCACGGCGACGGTACACCGTCGTAAGGAACGCAGGTGACCTGGCGCGGCCGCGTGTAGGAGACATCGCTCAGCGTGATGCCCGACTTCAGGACGAATTTGACGGAAGGCGTGTAGAGGTAACTCGCCTCACTGTAAATGAGGTAGGTCTTCGCGATCAAGAGCGTCGGCGGAATCATCGAGGTGACCGTGGTATCAGGCGCCAGAGACGGAGGCGCGTCCGTCACCGTGGCCTGCGTCGCGCCGTTCGCAATGGTGGCGGACTTGCTCCATTTAATCGTGGCGACTTTGCTTGAGTCGATATAGATCTGGGCAACCGTACCGTTCACGAGCGTAGCGTCATACGGCATGATCATCGATATGCTTGCCGTGAACGTGTCCTGCATGGCCGGACCGTTGGTCGCGATCGACTGCGACGTCAAGTCGGACAGCGTCCGTGCAATCATCGTAACTTTGCGATCGATCGCCACGGCCGATGAAAATTCGACGGTACCGAAGAACATCACCAGCATCAGCGGCACGATGACCGCGAATTCGGTCGCCGCGATCGCGCGCCTGTCGGCGACGAAGTCGCGGACGGAACTACTGGCATTTTTCCAGATATTTGCAATCGCCTGCATCGGTGGGCTCGGATCCATCTGTCTCAGAAGGGTTCATTCTTGAAGGCCGCAGTCGCAATCAGCAGCCGCTTGTTGCTGCAGCCCATGTTGAAGCCAAGGCCCGTGACGAAGAGCGGCCACTGATAGAACAGCCGCACCACGACGACCTGGTTGGCGGCCCCGGCACTGTACTGCACGCCGGTTGGATTGAAGCTGCAGGAATCGCCATAGTTGGTGAGGCTTAGTGCTCCGAACGAGCTTGTACTCACGACGTCGACGTAGAGCTTGGTGCAATCAAACAGCGCCGGGATCTGATTGCAGACGTAAGCCTTGAACGTCGTTTGCGAGCAGGGTGTGCTCACGCCGGACACCGCGCAGGCTGTTAGCGTGCCGGTTTGCGCCTGCCCGGTCAGCAACACGCGTGCAGAATTCTGCGCGGCACTCTCGAGCACCTGGCTCGCCAAGAACATCAGCGCCGACTCGATGATGGCGAACAGCAATGCGAAAAACATCGGCGCGACGAGCGCGAACTCGACGGCTGCGGAGCCGCGGCGGCTGCCGCGAAACCGGCGCAACATGGCGAGGAGTGTGAATCTCGTAGGTGCAGGCGAAGGCATCAAATTCCCCAGCAGCAGCAGCAATCATCTGCCATGTTCAATAGCGGAAACTGATTGTTTAAGTGTTTCAGGCGATCCGCACCCGGCGGCCCGGGCCGTTAAGGACGGGTTAACCGCAAACGACCCAGGGCACGGAGACGAGGGCATGGGGCGGGGCATGGAGACGAGGACGCGGAGAGAGAAACTCGCGCGCGTGCGTCGGGCGAGGACGATCCTTGCCCCGGCAAACCTGCCAATCAAACTCGCTGGTTGGTCTTACTTGGTTAGTCTTGCTCAGTTCGTCTTGGTCAGTTCGTCTTGGCGCCCGCACCGGCATTGCCGCTGGCCGTGCTGCTCAACGAACCGGCCTGACTCATCGTGTTGTTGAAGTAGGTGTCGCTGTCGCCGAGCGTCACGCGACGCTGGCAAATCGGCATGCAGCTGTAGGACTCGCGGTCGATCCCGCGATAGACGGTGACGAGCCGATCGCTCGGACCTTCGACCTGGATCTGGCGATCGACCAGGATCTCGCCGCCCCGATCGAGCGCGATGAAATTGGTGGCGCCATAGCCCTTTCCGGTCACGACGATCATGCCACCGGGCTGGAGCGTGACGTCGGCGATCATGGGATTGCCGACCACGATGGTCGCCACCTTGCCGGGCAACCGCACCAGCTTGGCCTGGTCGACATTCACGGCAATGGCATCTGCGGTCGGCTCGGCAATGACGACAGCCGGCGATGCCAGCACCGCGGCCGCAACCAGAAGACAGACGCGCGCACGACGGCGCAGCAATTGTTTACGCATACTCTTACCCCCGGGACGTCACAAACCGGCAGAAGCAATCACATAACAGCCGAGCCGGTGCCCGACCCGGCTAACCTGCCCTCAATTCGTGAACGTTCCGCAAATTCGCCGACTATTGTTTGAACGGACTGGCGTTTCGCGGCCCTCGAGAACCTAGCGGCGGAACGGATAGGCAAGCTGCCCTCCGATTTCCTTCGGCATGGTGGCTTCATCCTTGCCGTAATCCTGCGGCAGTTGCCCCTCGGGCATGCGGAAAGTGCCGAACAGCACATCCCAGATCGGGAACGTGCCGGCAAAATTGGTGTCGCCGCCCTCTGCGAGCGAGGTGTGGTGCCAGCGGTGGAACACCGGCGTCGCCAGCACATATTTGAACGGCCCGAAGGTCCAGTTCAGGTTGGCGTGCACGAAGGCCGAATGGAAGGTCGTGAACGGGGCGAGCCAGACCATGGCGTTCGGCGAAATGCCGGCCATCAGCAGCACGACGTCGACCGCGATCGTACCAAGCACGAGATTGACCGGATGGAAGCGGGCCGCAGAAATCCAGCTGATCTCCTCCGAAGAGTGATGGATCGCGTGGTACTTCCAGAACCCGCCGCCGTGGAACAGCCGGTGCAGCCAGTACAGCATGAAATCGGACAGCACCAGGAACAGCATGGCCTGGACCCAGAGCGGCAATAGCGCCAGCGGGCCGTGGCCATTGTCGTAGAAGGCGATGAGCTCGTCGGCATCATGGATGTTGAAGACGAAGCTCGCACCGACGATCAGAAGGCCGATCCGCATGACGCGTGCGAACACCGGAACGACAAACCAGTAGCAGATGTCCGTGACGATCTCCCGCTTGCGCCACCAGGGTGCGCCGGGATTGCAGGCCCAGACATGCTCGAGTACGGTGAAGACCACCGCGAGCGCGAAGGTCGTGGGGATCACCTTCGCGATGGTCTCGCCGAGCATCAGGGCGATTTCCATGGGCAGGCTCGACATCGTCGCCTCTCTTGCGAATTGCTGGTCCTACCTACGCGTACTCCCCTAAATTTAAGGGACGGTGAAGCCGGTGCCGCGCTTGCTGCGCATTCGGAACCGGAACGAATTGCAGATGGCGGCCTTAAGGCGAAATTCACTCTGGCCAGCGGCAAGCGCGTTTGCCCGATCTAATTAACTCTCCCGAAAGAGCTCGGATCTCATGGTCATTGCGTCAAGCACAACGCCGAACGAGGCGATCCCACCCCAGATGGAGTTTTGTTCATGAAGAACCTCATTGCGCGTTTCGCGAAAGATGAATCCGGCGCCACCGCCATCGAATACGGTCTGATCGCCGCCGGCATCGCGCTGGCCATCATCACCGTCGTCAACAATCTCGGCACCACGCTCAACGCCAAGTTCACCTCGATCAGCAGCTCGCTGAAGTAAGCGATCGACGAACGACGGCAAAAGCCCCGGGCCTCCGGGGCTTTGTGTTTCAGACGGCGAGTTCCAGTGGCGTTGAGCAAGTACAGAACCGATGCCGCGGTCGCGGCAAATGCGGCGGAGGCCACGCAGACCGGCTCGCCGGTCTACTGGGTCTGCCTTGCCCTGCTGCTTGCGACCGTCGCGCTCGCCGCACGCATCGCC
This sequence comes from Bradyrhizobium sp. MI1.10, assembly GCF_055811035.1. Classification (NCBI taxonomy): domain Bacteria; kingdom Pseudomonadati; phylum Pseudomonadota; class Alphaproteobacteria; order Hyphomicrobiales; family Nitrobacteraceae; genus Bradyrhizobium; species Bradyrhizobium sp. MI1.10. Next base: position 34,754 of record NZ_JBVVPN010000030.1, on the reverse strand, counting down.
TCCCTTTGGTGAGCACGCCTTCGGCTGGTTCCACCCCTCGAGCCGCTGCCGCCGTTTTCGGTTTGTTTAGCACTGCCGGCTAGAATCCGGCGACGCCAGCTCCGCGGCGAACCCAGGCCTCAAGACGCAGCCCATGATCCTCGACCTTGCGCGCCTTCTGCTCTTCCCGGCCCTGATGGCGTTTGCCGCCGCAAGCGACCTCTTCACGATGACGATCTCCAACCGCGTATCGCTGGCGCTGGTCGCCGGCTTTTTCGCGCTCGCTCTCGCCGGTGGCATGGCACCTTACGAGATGCTGAGCCATGTCGGCTCAGGCACGCTTGTCCTGGTCGTGGCCTTCACCTGTTTTGCGATGGGTTGGGTCGGCGGCGGCGATGCCAAGGTCGCGGCCTCCGTCGCACTTTGGTTCGGTTTCGCACAGCTGATGAACTTCCTGCTCTACGCCTCGCTGTTCGGCGGGGCGCTGACGCTGCTCCTGCTCCAGTTCCGGCAGTGGCCGCTGCCTTACGGGCTCGCCGGCCAAGCCTGGCTCGCGCGGCTGCACGCCAAGGAGAGCGGCATTCCCTATGGCATCGCGCTCGCACTGAGCGCGCTGATGGTCTACCCGGAGACCGAATGGGTGAAGGCGATCGATCTCGCTCACCTCGCATTGCGCTGAACGCATCGGGTAAACCCGGCGTTAAGGCGATTTAGATACGCCTCATTAACCATGCTTTGACGAATAGCTGGTCAACTGCCGATTACGGCGGCGTCAGCGTCGCGGCGTTTGGTGGAAAGTGAAGCGTATGAATAGGGCACGCATTGTCGTCCTGACGGTCGCCATCTGCGCCGGCGGTGTCGCCGCGTATCTGGCGAGCGGCTCGGACAATTCTGCGCCGCCTCCGGCTCCGGTCGCGCAGCTTCCCACCGTCGACGTCCTGGTCGCCAAGAACGACATCGGCCTCGGCCAGACCGTCAAGCCGGAAGACGTGCAATGGCAGACCTGGCCGTCCGCGACCGCCAGCGCCACCTTCATTCGCCGCAACGAGCGCCCCGAGGGCGTAACCCAGGTCACCGGCTCGATCGCACGATCCCCCTTCATCCAGGGTGAGCCGATCCGCGACCAGAAGCTGGTCAAGGCGGAAGGCTCCGGCTTCATGGCAGCAATCCTGCCCACCGGCATGCGGGCGATCTCGACCGAGATCTCGCCGGAAACCGGCGCAGGCGGCTTCATCCTCCCCAACGACCGCGTCGACGTGCTTCTGACGCGCCGTCTCAAGAACCCGGACCAGAGCAGCGGCGCTCCCGATGTGGTCACGTCCGAGATCATCCTGGCCAATATCCGCGTCCTGGCCATCGACCAGGCGCCGAAGGAGAAGGACGGGCAGAACGCGGTGGTCGGCAAGACCGTCACCCTCGAGCTCAATCCTGCGCAGACTGCGACGCTCTCCTCGGCACGCCAGAGCGGCACGCTGTCGCTGGCGTTGCGCAGCATCGTCGACGTCAAGCTGAGCGAGATCACGCTCGATGATTCCGCGCAGAAGCGCGATGGCGTCTCGATCATTCGGTACGGTATCCCAAGCTCGACGGCGAAGGCACGATGAGGACTGTCGACATGAAATGCAGGGCGAATTTGGCGACGATGCGAACCTCTGTGGTCCGCGCCCTGTCGTTTTCGGCCGCCGTCGCGCTCGCGCTCAACCCGGTGCTGACCCCTGTGGTCGCCGCCGACTATCGCCCTGTGGCGCAGGCTGCGGCCGACGGTCAGATGAACGCGCGATTCCTCTCGCTCGGCATCGGCAAGTCGATCGTGATCGACCTTCCGCGTGACATCAAGGACGTGCTCGTCGCCGATCCCAAGATCGCCAATGCGGTCGTCCGCTCGGCGCAGCGCGCCTACATCATCGGCGCCTCGATCGGCCAGACCAACATCGTGTTCTTCGATTCAGCCGGCCAGCAGATTGCGGCCTATGACATCGCGGTCAAGCGCGACCTCAACGGCGTGCGGGCCGCGCTGAAACAGGTCCTGCCGAATTCAGACATCCAGATCGACGGCCTAGGCGACGGCATCATCCTGACCGGTTCGGCCGCGAATCCAGCCGAAGCCCAGCAGGCCAACGACCTCGCTGCGCGCCTCGCCGGCGGTCCCGAGAAGGTCGTGAACTCGATCGTGGTCCGCGGCCGCGACCAGGTCATGCTCAAGGTGACAGTCGCCGAAGTGCAGCGCAGCATCATCAAGCAGCTCGGAATCGACCTCACCGCCAACCTCAGCTACGGCACCTCGGTCGTCACCTTCAGCAACTCCAATCCGTTCACGGCTCTCGGCCATAACCTCGTCGACAGTAACAACCTGACCACCAAATTCGGCGGGGCGCCGTCGGTGCAGGCCACCCTGCGAGCGATGGAAACCGCGGGCGTGATCCGGACGCTGGCCGAACCGAACCTGACCGCGATCTCCGGTGAATCGGCAACATTCATCGCCGGCGGTGAATTCCCGGTGCCCGCCGGCTACGCGTGCGACCCCACCACGCACGTTTGTACCACCCAAATCAGCTTCAAGAAGTTCGGCATCTCGCTCAACTTCACCCCCGTCGTTCTCACCGAGGGCAAGATCAGCCTGCGGGTGATGACCGAGGTCTCTGAGCTCTCGAACGAGAACGCGATCACGCTGTCCCAAGCCGTGACCTCGACCTCGGTCAACTCGCTTACGGTGCCCTCGATCAAGACCCGCCGCGCAGAAACCTCGCTGGAAATTCCCTCCGGCGGCGCGATGGCGATGGCCGGCCTGATCCAGCAGCAGACCAAGCAGGCGGTCAGCGGACTGCCGGGTCTGATGCAGCTCCCGGTCCTCGGCACGCTGTTCCGCAGCCGCGACTTCGTCAACAACGCGACCGAGCTGGTCGTGATCGTGACGCCCTATATCGTTCGCGCAGTTGCGCAAAAGGATCTGTCGCGGCCGGATGATGGCTTCTCCGCGCCTGCGGATCCGCAGGCCGAACTGCTCGGCAACATCAACCGCATCTACGGCGTGCCCGGCCGGAGCGAACCGGCCAAGAACTACCGTGGCACCTACGGCTTCATCACCGACTGAGGCGGAACGGGGACTTCATGAAGATCACTAGACCACCCCAGATTCGCAGGCGCGCCATCCACCTCGGCGGCGCGCTCGTCGGCATGGCGCTCGCCCTTGGCGGTTGCCAGCACGACGAAGCGGTCACGGCCTCCATTCCCGACGACTACAAGCAGCGCCATCCGATCGCCATCGAGGAGCAGAATCGCTCCATCGTCGTCTTCGTCGGCCATGCCCGCGGCGGCTTGACCGCGGCCCAGCGCGCCGACGTGATGGGCGTCGCTTCGGCCTGGATGCACGAAGGCACCGGCGCGATCCGGATCGACGTGCCGTCCGGCACGCCCAACGCGCGTCCGGTCGCGGACACCATGCGTGAAATCCAGGCGATCCTGTCGGCGGCGGGCGTTCCGCCGCGCGGCGTCAGCGCCCGCTCTTACCAACCGGAAGACAAGCGCTTCCTGCCGCCGATCCGGCTCACCTATTCCAAGATCGCCGCGGTCGCGGGCCCCTGCGGCCTGTGGCCGGAAGACATCGGCCCTTCTATGAAGAACAAGAGCTGGTTCGAGAACAAGGACTATTACAATTACGGCTGCGCCTATCAGCGCAACCTCGCAGCGATGGTCGACAATCCGTCGGATCTCGAGCAGCCGCGGCCCGAAACGCCGTCCTACACGCCGCGGCGGACCGCCGCGTTCGAGAAGTATCGCAAGGGAATGCCGACGGCGGTCGCCTATCCCGAGGCCGACAAGGCCAAACTCAGCGACACCGGCAGATGATCAGCTACGCTCGCCAGCCCCAAGAAGAACAGTCCGAGGCATCGCTCCCGCCGGTCGAGGAGCATATTGCGCCGGCGCCCCGCGTTTCCGTCCAGGCTTTCTGCGAGACCGTGGAAACTGCGGCCGCCGTGCAGTCGGCCGGCGAAGATCGCCGTCTCGGCAAGGCCCATCTGAAGATCCAGATGGGGGGTATGGCGGCTGCGGTCGAAGCCTACCGCTCGGCACCCACGCCGAACGTGATCGTGCTCGAAAGCGACGGCCGCAACGACCTGCTGGGCGGGCTCGACCATCTCGCGACCGTCTGCGACGCCGGCACCCGCGTGGTCGTGATCGGCCGCATCAACGACGTCACGCTCTACCGCGAGCTGGTGCGCCGCGGCGTCAGCGACTACGTGCTCGCGCCGGTCGGCGCGATCGACGTCGTGCGCTCGATCTGCAACCTGTTCTCGGCGCCGGAAGCCAAGGCCGTCGGCCGCATCATCGCGGTGGTTGGCGCCAAGGGCGGCGTCGGCGCGTCAACTATCTCCCACAATGTCGCCTGGGCGATCGCCCGCGATCTCGCGATGGACGCGGTCGTCGCCGACCTCGACCTCGCCTTCGGCACGGCCGGGCTCGACTATAACCAGGATCCGCCGCAGGGCATTGCCGACGCCGTGTTCTCGCCCGATCGCGTCGACACCGCCTTCATCGACCGCCTGCTGTCGAAATGCACCGACCACCTCAGCCTGCTGGCGGCGCCGGCGACGCTCGATCGGGTCTATGATTTCGGCGCCGACGCTTTCGATGCCGTGTTCGACACGCTGCGCTCCACCATGCCCTGCATCGTGCTCGACGTTCCGCACCAATGGTCGGGCTGGACCAAACGCGCCCTGATCGGGGCGGACGACATCCTGATCGTGGCGGCGCCCGACCTCGCCAATTTGCGCAACGCCAAAAACATGTTCGATCTCCTGAAAGCCGCGCGCCCCAACGACCGGCCGCCGCTCTACTGCCTGAACCAGGTCGGCGTGCCGAAACGGCCCGAAATCGCCGCGGCGGAGTTCGCCAAGGCGATCGAGAGCCAGCCCGTCGTCTCGATCCCGTTCGAGCCGCAGATCTTCGGCTCGGCGGCCAATAACGGCCAGATGATCGCGGAAATCTCGGCCAACCATAAGTCGATCGAGATGTTCCTTCAGATCGCCCAGCGCCTGACCGGCCGCAGCGAAACGAAGAAGCAAAAATCGTCCCTGCTTTCACCCCTGATTGACAAGTTGCGGGGAAAATAGGTCGCCGCATGGAGTTTTTAAGTGTTCGGTAAGCGTAGCGGAACAGACGCCGACGCCCGGGCCCCGAAGCCCGGTGCCGTGTCGCCAGAGCCTGCCCAGGCTCCGGCGCCCGCCGTGTCGCGCTTGCCGCAGCCGACAGTCTCGTCGCCGCCGCTTGCCCCGGCGAAGCCTGCGCCGACCATGGAAGCCCGCCGCTCGGACAATTATTACGAGGTCAAGGCGACCATCTTCGGCGCGCTGATCGAAGCCATCGACCTCGCCCAGCTCGCCAAGCTCGATTCGGAGTCCGCGCGCGAGGAAATCCGGGACATCGTCAACGAGATCATCGCGATCAAGAACATCGTGATGTCGATCGCCGAGCAGGAAGAGCTACTCGACGACATCTGCAACGACGTCCTCGGCTACGGTCCGCTGGAGCCGCTGTTGTCGCGCGACGACATCGCCGACATCATGGTCAACGGCGCCGACACCGTCTACATCGAGGTCGCCGGCAAGATCCAACGCACCGGTATCCGCTTCCGCGACAATCAGCAGCTCCTCAACATCTGCCAGCGTATCGTCAGCCAGGTCGGCCGGCGCGTCGACGAATCCTCGCCGATCTGCGACGCGCGCCTGGCCGACGGCTCCCGCGTCAACGCCATCGTGCCCCCGCTGTCGATCGACGGCCCCACGCTGACCATCCGCAAGTTCAAGAAGGACAAGCTGACGCTCGATCAGCTCGTCAAGTTCGGCGCAATCTCGCCGGAAGGCGCGGAAATCCTCCAGATCATCGGCCGCGTCCGCTGCAACGTGCTGATCTCCGGCGGTACCGGCTCGGGCAAGACCACGTTGCTCAACTGCCTGACCAACTACATCGAGCACGACGAGCGCGTCATCACCTGCGAAGACGCCGCCGAACTCCAGCTCCAGCAGCCGCACGTAGTGCGACTGGAAACCCGCCCGCCCAACATCGAGGGCGAAGGCCAGGTCACCATGCGCGAACTGGTGCGCAACTGCTTGCGTATGCGTCCCGAGCGCATCATCGTCGGCGAAGTCCGCGGACCCGAGGCGTTCGACCTGCTCCAGGCCATGAACACCGGCCATGACGGTTCGATGGGCACGCTGCACGCCAACAATCCGCGCGAGGCGCTATCGCGCTGCGAATCCATGATCACGATGGGCGGCTTCTCCCTGCCTTCACGCACCATCCGCGAGATGATCTGCGCCTCGATCGACGTCATCGTCCAGGCAGCGCGGCTGCGCGACGGTTCGCGCCGCATTACCCACATCACCGAAGTGATGGGCATGGAAGGCGACACCATCATCACCCAGGACGTCTTCCTCTACGACATGGTCGGCGAGGACGCCAACGGCAAGATCATCGGCCGGCACCGGTCGACCGGAATCGGCCGCCCGAAATTCTGGGAACGCGCCCGCTATTACGGCGAAGAGAAGCGCCTTGCCGCGGCGCTCGACGCCGCGGAAGTGGCGCCGCCGACGTGAGCAGGTCAGCACAGCCATGAACATGCAAGTCCTTGCCCTCGCCTTCCTTGCCACCGCGACCGTCGGCGGCCTCGCCTGGGTCTTCCTTTATCCGATGCTGTCCGGGGAACGGAAGGCCGAGAGCCGCCGCGCCTCGATCTCGCGGGCCGAGGCGCCCACGGCCCGCGCGGCCGAGAAGACGCAGCGCTCGCGCCGCGAGCAGGTCGAAACCTCGCTCAAGGATCTCGAGGCGCGGCGCCAGCAGGAGAAGAGCGTATCGCTCAGTGTACGCCTGTCGCAGGCCGGCCTCGACTGGACGCCGCAGAAATTCTGGGTCGCATCCGCCGTCGTGGCGGGCGTGCTGTTCGCAGTCGCCTTGTTCATCGGCGGCAGCCTGCTCGGTGCCGCCGGCTTCGCTTTTGCCGGCGGGCTCGGTCTGCCCCGCTGGGCGCTCGGCTTCCTGAAGAAGCGCCGTGAAAACAAGTTCCTGGCCGCCTTACCCGATGCCGTCGACGTGATCGTCCGCGGCATCAAGGCGGGCCTGCCGCTGTTCGAATCGATCAAGGTGGTCGCCGCCGACGCGCCAGAGCCGCTACGCTCCGAGTTTCTGTCCATCATCGAGACGCAGGCGATCGGCATGCCGCTCGGCGAGGCCTGCACGCGACTCTACGATCGCATGCCGCTGCCCGAGGCCAATTTCTTCGGCATCGTCATCTCGATCCAGCAGAAATCGGGCGGCAACCTCTCCGAAGCGCTCGGCAACCTCTCCAAGGTGCTACGCGACCGCAAGAAGATGAAAGAGAAGATCCAGGCGATGTCGATGGAAGCCAAGGCCTCGGCCGGCATCATCGGCTCGCTGCCGCCGATCGTGATGTTTCTCGTCTACCTCACGACGCCGGGATACATCTCGATGCTTTGGACTCATCCCACCGGCCAGCTCATGCTGGTCGGCTGCGTCGTCTGGATGTCGATCGGCATCATGGTGATGAAGAAGATGATCAATTTCGACTTCTGATGGTGCCTTATGGTAGAGTTCCTCGTTGCGAAACTTCACGACGTTCACTTCATGACGATGCTGCTGGCGGCCATCGCCGCCAGCGCCACCGTCTATACGCTGGTGATGCCGCTGTTCGCCGGCGAGGGCCTTTCCAAGCGCATGAAGGCGGTTGCGAACGAACGTGAGCGCATCCGGCAGCGCGAGCGCGAGCGCCTCCACAAGAGTGAAAAAGTCTCGCTGCGACAGACGCCGAAGCAGCTCGTCTCGAAGGTCGTCGATGACTTCAACCTGACCAAATGGCTCGCGCAGGAAGCTGCGCGGGACAAGCTCATCATGGCGGGCTATCGAGGCCAGGCGCCCTACATCACCTTCCTGTTCGCCCGCCTGGTTGCCCCGATCGTGCTATTCGTCGGTTCGGTCATCTACGTGTTCCTGATCGCGCACATGCAGCAGTCGTTGCCGATCAAGATCGGCATCTGCGTCGGTGCGGCCTATCTCGGACTTCAGGCGCCAATGCTGTTCCTCAGGAACGCGATCTCCAAGCGCCAGCTCTCGATCAAGCGCGCCTTTCCCGATGCGCTCGACCTGCTCCTGATCTGCATCGAATCCGGCATGTCGGTCGAGATGGCGTTCCGGAAGGTCGCGGTCGAAATCGTGAGCCAGTCGATCGCGCTGTCCGAGGAGTTCACCCTGACCACGGCCGAGCTGTCATATCTGCAGGATCGCAAGGTCGCCTACGAGAACCTCGCGCGGCGCACCGGGCTCGAGGGCGTCAAGTCGGTATGTCTCGCGCTCCAGCAGGCCGAGCGTTACGGCACCCCGCTCGGTCAATCCTTGCGGGTGATGGCGCAGGAAAATCGCGACATGCGCATGAACGAAGCGGAGAAAAAGGCCGCAGCACTGCCGCCGAAGCTGACGGTACCGATGATCCTGTTCTTCCTGCCGGTGCTGTTCGTCGTCATCCTCGGGCCGACGGGGATCAAGGTCACCGAGATGCAATGACGTTAGACGCGGACCGCGCACGGTCCGCGGGCGCCTTCAAGATTGGAAGATCAAGACTCGAAGATCACGTCTGATCAGTCGGGCTGGCCGAGCGAGGCGACCGGAATCCGCTTCGGCGCACCCCGCCGGACGTCGTTGCGGGTCAGCATTTCCTTGAGATAGGCGACGTTGGCCACAGCCTGGTCCGGCGGCAGGTCCGCTTTCACGATGGTCTCGGCTTCGGCGAAGCGGCCCTGGAGACCGACGACCAGACCGAGATTCTGCCGCACCCGCGCGTTTGCGCGCGGCGAGGCATAGGCTTGCCGCAGGGCGTCTTCGGCCTTCGGCAGGTCTCTCGACAACATATAGGACAGGCCGAGATTGGAGAGCACACCGGGATCGCCAGGCGCGATCTTGAGCGCGCTCGCATAATAGGAGCGCGCTTCCTCGTGACGGCCCATCTGATCGAGCGCCGTCCCCTGTACCGAGAGCAGGCGCCAATCCGGGTTATCGGGCGAATGCGCCTTCGACAACACGTCGAAGGCTTGCTGGAAATTGCCGTTGTCGGAGAGCGCGCGGCCGTATTGGGCCATCAGCGCCTTGTTGCCGGGATTGGCGATGGTCGCCTGCTCGAGCACGGCGGCGGCCTGGGCGTGCTGGCCGTTGGCGCGCAAGGCCTGACCGTAGGCGAGCGCCGCATCGGCGTCTTTGGGATTGGCACGATAGCGCTCGCCATAGACTTCGGCAGCACGCGCGGGATCGGTGGGAGCGGCTTCCGCTCGCGGCCCGACCGAGCCCGTGACGTCGGAGAGTTTCGACATCGCCGTGCAGCCGCCGAGGCCCATGGCCACCGCCGCGACCAGCGAGGTGGACGCGAAAAGCCGGGCAAGACTGAGCCGTCCAAGACTGAACCGTTCAAGACCGAACCGTTGACGCATGACGCTTTGACTCTCGAGCCGATTGATCGAGCCGAACGCGCCAGCAATAGACTGTTAACCCTAACGGCCGGTTAATTCCCCGGACCCGCGTCCCTCACTGCGGCGCCGGCGGCGGGACCTTGCCGCCGAGACCCGGATCGAGACCGAGCGCCTTTGCCTGCTCGTTCAGGTCTCGCAGCAATTGCAATCGTTGCCGCGTCTCGATCTCGAGATCGATACCCGGGCGCGCCACCCTCGGCAATTCGCGCCGAAGGTCGTCACGATTGACCAGACGCCTCGCGCGGAGCTCGTCGAGCTGAAAATCGTCGATGCCGAGCACATTTGCAGATTGTTCGATCAACCGACGCAGCAGCGATGTCACCGTAGCCGCGGCGTCGACCTCATGCTTGCGTGCGGATCTCGATAACTTGCTTTCGAGATCTGCCCAGACGTGGGAGGTGACGAGATAGACGTGGAGCAAATCGGCCCAATCCGCCTCGCCATCGGCATAGAAGGCGCGGCGCAGCAGGAGCCGGCGGGCGAATGCCGCGACCTGATCCCGTTTCAGCGTCGTGCATGCGTCGATCTCGATGCCCGACTGGACGGCCGGATCTCGGGAAAAATCCCGCCCGGCCGGCAGCCCGACGACGCCGTGCGGCAGGTTGGAATCGAGGAGCCTGAAGACACCATCCTTGCGCGGACGTGAGTAGCGGGCGATCGCGAAGCGATACTCGGTGCGGCCGCCATGGGACATCGGATGGGACATCGGGCCGAAATGGATGACGTTGAAGCCGGCGTCGTCACCGGCCTGCCCGGTCGATGACGGACAGGACAAGACGTAGATCGTGCGCCAGAATGCTTCATCGCTCTCGCTCGACATGGCGCGCGGATCGGGAATCGAATAGCGCGTCAACCCTTCGACATGCCGGTGTCCGTGCAGAACCAGATCGACGTTGAGCGATGTCGCCGCTTCGAGGAAGGTCGCGGGCGCGGCGAGATACATCAGCGGTTCGTCGGGCACGCCGAGAAACCGCTTTCCTTCTCCGGTCGCCTGCGGCAGTGGATGATGGTGCAGCGCCAGCACGCGCACGAGGTTTTCCACCGGCTCGGCATAATCGGCGCGGCCGCCCGAGCCGAGGCTGCCCGCGAGCTCGACGCTCAGCCGCGCGGAATCCGAAACCATGGCGTTATAGGCGCTCTGGTCGACGTTGCCGCTCGCGAGCGTCGTGAGGCTCGCGCGGTTGGAATCCAGCAGCACCAGATCGAGGCCGGCCTGACGGTAGTAGACGCTCTTCGAGGTCCGCGGCAAATGCAGGTAATCATAGACGTCGTAGCGGCCTGCACGCTGGCTCGAGCGCTTGACGTCGTGATTGCCGGCGATTGCCTGGATGTCGGTGAACAGCCCGGTCTGTCGGAAGGACGCGATGACTGCGAGCGCTTCGTCGAGCGCAGGCGGCGTCGGGTCGTCCACGATATCGCCGGTGATCAGCAGGATGCGATCGGGAATGTCCGCGAAGTCCGCCATCCTCTCGCGAATTGCGGCATTGAGCGTCTCGATCGTCGCAAGCAGTCGACCAGACCCGTCCAGATGCAGGTCGGAAATCTGTACGATGACGAACGATCTATCCATTTTGCGTCGCTCATTTGCGAATGTCGCGCCGCGCAAACGATGAGAGAAATGCCTTCGACGATCAGATTCAGGCCGGTTTCAACCCAGGCCGTGATGAGCCAGGTAGCAATGACTTTCGCCACGTGCAGAACCCGCACGACACAATCTAAAATATTGGCCAATAATGCCACAACCGCAGCGCTAGTAAAGCCCCGCGGCCGCTCGCGCGAACCGCGGATCTTGGCATGAGATACGGGGCCCGCCCGATGATGGTTTCGCACACTTGATCAATATTCGATGGCGAGCCGCTTGCGGATTTCGTCAATGCGCTTGTCCAGTGCATCGAACCGCGCGTGAACGGAGCGGTCGTGGAGATAGAAGGCGTAACCGCCGGCAAGGAACGCGAATATCCAATGATGATGCTCGACATAGCCAAAAATCGCCTCGACCGCCTGGCCGATGAATGTGACCACGCTCCACACAAATTCCATTGCATTTCCTCCCGGCCGGCTTTGTCGTCGGCCGCCGGAGATCTCCGCACCCGACGGCCGTTGCCGGAACCTAGCATGGCCCCCTTGCTGCGAGTAGCGGATCGCTGAACGGTGGCAGCAAAGCTGATTGCGGCGGCGGCAAAACTCTGCGAAATCTCGTCCGTTCGTATGACCCGCTCGATCTGGATCCGGACCCGCCAATGCCTTCTGTCTTCGAGACGTCGCCTACCGCCATCCCGATCACCTTCGTCACCAAGTCGAGCTGGGATCAGGTCGCCGAGGGGCTACCGGCGGCGCAACGCCAGTTCGCCATTGCGAGCGCCTTTACCGCAAAGCCGGGCGGTTATCTCGCGCTGCCCGCGCTCGATGGCGCGATCGCGCAAGTGCTGTTCGGGCTCGAGGACGAAGGTGCAAGATCGCGCGACCTGTTCCGACCGGGCGCCCTGCCCGGCCTGCTGCCGCCGGGCATCTATCGCTTCGCCAATGCACCGCACGATGCACGGCTCGCCGCACTCGCCTTCGCGCTCGGCAGCTACCGCTTCGCCCGGTACCGCAAGGCGGATCGCCCCGAGGTCCGCCTCGTGCCGCCCGACGGCGTCGACGCGACCGAGATCAACCGCATGGCGGACGCCGCAACACTGGCGCGCGACCTCATCAACACGCCGGCCAATGACATGGGGCCGGAGGAGCTGGCCGCGGCCGCGCAGGATCTCGCCGCCGAATTCGGCGCAAGCTTTGCCTGCACCATCGGTGATGACCTGAAGGCGAATTTTCCGCTGATCCACGCTGTCGGCATGGCATCTAGCCGCGCTCCGCGGCTGATCGACATCGGCTGGGGCGACCCGGCGCATCCCAAGGTGACGCTGGTCGGCAAGGGCGTCTGCTTCGACACCGGCGGGCTCGACCTAAAGCCTTCGAGCGGCATGCTGATCATGAAGAAGGACATGGGCGGCGCCGCCAACGTGCTGGCGCTGGCGCGCATGGTGATGGATGCGAAGCTGAAGGTGCGACTGCGCGTGCTGATTCCGGCCGTGGAGAACGCGGTCGCGGGCAATGCCTTCCGCCCGCTCGACATCTTCACCTCGCGCAAGGGCATCACCGTCGAGATCGGCAATACGGACGCGGAGGGACGGCTGGTGCTCGCCGACGCGCTGGCGCTGGCGGACGAGGAAAAGCCGGACCTGCTGATCGATCTCGGCACGTTGACGGGAGCGGCACGCGTCGCGCTGGGGCCGGATTTGCCGCCCTTTTACACCAATGATGAGGCGCTGGCCGCCGACGTCGCACGATGCGCGGCGAGGGAGAACGATCCGTTGTGGCGCATGCCACTGTGGCCGCCTTACGATGCGTGGCTGGACTCCAAGACGGCCACCATCACCAACGCACCGTCAGGCGGCTTTGCCGGCTCGATCATCTGCGCGCTGTTCCTGCAACGCTTCGTCGAACAGGCCAAGAGCTGGCTGCATGTCGACATCTACGGCTGGACGCCGTCGGCGAAGCCCGCACGCCCCGAGGGCGGCGAGTGCCAGGCCGCGCGCGCGATCTACACATTGTTGAGCGAGCGCTATGCGTGATCCGGGACGAGATCCAAGGCTGACACCGTCGCGAGGCGACCTCGCCGCGAAGTATCTCGAAGGCACGGTGCAGGCGGATCGCTTCGTCACGGGCGAGGAATTCGAGATGATCGAGGCGATCGCGCCCGTGCGCGAGCAGCCGTCGCCGAACGCGATGCTGATGACGCAAGCGTTGCGCGGCGAGCGCGTCACGGTCTACGATCGCAACAGCGAAGGCTGGGCATGGGGTCAGCTTTCGGGTGACGGCTATGTCGGCTGGCTGCCGGACGCAGCGCTCATGAAGCCTGCGGCCGCGCCGACCCACATAGTCAGGGCTTTACGAACCTTTGCCTTCCCCGGCCCCTCGATCAAGCTGCCGCCGGCGGACACGCTGGTGATGGGATCGAAGATCGCGGTTGCACGCGAGGACGGCAGCTTCGCCGTGACGGGCGACCGCCAATATCTGCCCAAGGCCCATCTCGCCCCGCTTGGCCATCGCGAGCCGGATTTCGTCGCAGTCGCCGAGCGTTTCGTCGGCACGCCCTATCTCTGGGGTGGCAAGAGCAGCCTCGGCGTCGATTGCTCCGGCCTCGTCCAGATCTCGCTGACATCAGCGGGCATCGGCTGCCCGCGCGACAGCGACATGCAGCAGGCCGGCCTCGGCCGCGCGCTGGAGCCGCATGAGCGGAGCAGCTTGCTGCGCGGCGATCTCATTTTCTGGAAGGGTCATGTCGCCATCGTCCGCGACGCCGACACTATGGTCCACGCCAATGCGCATCACATGGCAACGGCGATCGAGCCGATCGAGCCGGCCATCGCAAGGATCAAGCAAGCCGGCAGCGAGGTCACCGCGATCAAGCGGCTCTGACGGACGCTAAGTCGCCGCAGACCCATTCCCCGCCGTCTCCAGCCGGAACGCCGCCGCAAACAGCGCGCGCGTGTAATCCGTCTTCGGGTTCTTGAAGAGCTCGGCGGCCTGGCCTTCCTCGACCACCTTGCCGCCGCGCATCACGATCAGATGGCTGGCGAGCGAGGCGACGACGCGCAGATCGTGCGAGATGAACATGTAGGTGAGATCGCGCCGGCGCTGCAATTCACGTAGCAGATCGACCATTTGCGCCTGAATCAGCATGTCGAGCGCACTGGTCGGCTCGTCCAGCACGACGAAATCCGGCTCCAGCACCACCGCCCGGGCGATGCTGATGCGCTGGCGCTGGCCGCCGGAGAATTCATGCGGATAACGGTGGCGGGTATCCGGCTTCAGTCCGACGTCCTCGAGCGCCTTGACGACGCGCTCCTCACGCTCGCCGCGCGAGAGCTGCGGCTGATGCACGGTGAGGCCCTCGGCGACGATGTCGGCGACCGACATGCGCGGGCTGAGCGAGCCGAACGGATCCTGGAACACGATCTGCATGTCGCGCCGGAACGGCCGCATCTCCTTGAAGCGCAGGCCCTGGATATCCTTTCCCAGGAACACAATGCGTCCGTTCGACGAGATCAGCCGCAGCAATGCGAGCCCCAGCGTGGTCTTGCCCGAGCCGGACTCGCCGACGACGCCAAGCGTCTCGCCCTTGCGCACGGCGATGCTGACACCGTCGACCGCCTTGATGTGACCGACCGTCTTGCGCATCAACCCGCGTTTGATCGGAAACCAGACTTTCAGGTCGTCGGCCGACATCACCACCGGCGCATCCGGCTGCGGCGGCGCCGGATCCGGCTTCGGCTCCGCGGCAAGCAGGTCGCGCGTGTAAGGATGCTTCGGGGTCTTGAACACTTGCTCGACCGGCCCCTGCTCGACGATCTCGCCGCCCTTCATGACGCAGACCTGGTCGGCGATGCGGCGCACGATGCCGAGATCGTGGGTGATGAAGAGCAGGCTCATGCCGAGGCGACTGCGGATCTCCGCGAGCAGCGTCAGGATCTGCGCCTGCACGGTGACGTCGAGCGCCGTGGTCGGCTCGTCCGCGATCAAGAGGTCAGGCTCGTTGGCGAGCGCCATCGCGATCATCACGCGCTGACGCTGGCCGCCGGAGAGCTGGTGTGGATAGCTCTTCAGCCGCGTTTCAGGCTCGGGAATGCCGACCTGCGTCAGCAATTCCAGCGTCCGCCTGCGCGCCTCGGCATTGCTGGTCGGATTGTGCAGCTGGATGATCTCGCCGATCTGCGCCTCGATCGTGTGCAGTGGGTTGAGCGAGGTCATCGGCTCCTGGAAGATGATGGAGATGTCGCTGCCGCGAATCTCCCGCATCTCCTGCTCCGACCGGTCGATCAGTTCCTGGCCCTTGAAGTGGATGCTGCCCGAAGGATGCGAGGCGTTCGGATAGGGCAAGAGCTTGAGGATCGAGAGCGCGCTGACCGACTTGCCGGAGCCGGACTCGCCGACCAGCGCCACGCACTCGCCGCGCCTGATCTGGAACGAGATCTTGTCGACCGCGAGCGTGGTGACGCCGCCCTGGTGGAAGGCCACCGAGAGCTCGCGCACGCTGAGCAGGGGCTGGTTGATCGCGTCCATTGGCTTACCTGAACGTCTTGCGCGGATCGAACGCGTCGCGCACGGCCTCGCCGATGAAAATCAAGAGCGACAGCATGATGGCGACCGAGAAGAAGCCGGAGAAACCGAGCCAGGGCGCCTGCACGTTGGACTTGCCCTGCGACAGCAGCTCGCCGAGCGACGGCGAGCCGGGCGGCAGTCCGAACCCGAGGAAGTCGAGCGCCGTTAGCGTCATCACCGAACTCGACACGATGAACGGCAGGAACGTCATGGTCGCGACCATCGCGTTCGGCAACAGATGCCGGAACATGATGACCTTGTTCGACACGCCGAGCGCCCGCGCCGCCTGGATATACTCGAAATTGCGCCCGCGCAGGAATTCCGCGCGCACGAGTCCGACCAGCGACACCCAGGAAAACAACAGCAGGATGCCGAGAAGCACGAAGAAGCCGGGCACGAGCACCGACGACAGGATCAGCAGTAGATAGAGCGAAGGAATCGCAGTCCATATCTCGATGAAACGCTGGAACAACAGGTCGATCCAGCCGCCGAAATAGCCCTGCACCGCGCCGGCCGCGATACCGACGATGGAGGAGACGATGGTCAGGCAGAGGCCGAACAGCACCGAGATGCGGAAGCCGTAGATCAGCCGCGCCACCACGTCGCGGCCCTGATCGTCGGTGCCGAGCCAGTTGTATTCGAGATCGCGGCAGCTCTTGAGGCCTTTCTTCTCGACGACAGGCTTGCATTGCGCTTCCGTCAGCATCCAGGTCGGCTTCGACGGCGCCGGCGTCGGCAGATCGAGATTGTGGGTGTCGTAGGAATAGCGGATCAGCGGCCAGACGATGCTGCCACCCTTGTCCTTGATCAACTTCTGCAGATATGGATCGCGATAGTCGGCCGCCGTTTCGAAATCGCCGCCGAAAGTGGTTTCCGAATAGGTGACGACGGAGGGCCAATAAAGGTGGCCATCATATTTGATCAGGAACGGCCGATCATTGGCGATCAGCTCGGCGAACAGCGACACCACAAACAGGATCAGGAAGATCCAGAACGACCAATAGCCGCGCCGGTTCGCCTTGAAATTCTGCCAGCGGCGCCTGTTGAGCGGCGACGGCACGAACGGTTTGCGCGTGATCGGCACGGCATTGCCGAGCGGCGACTTCGCAGTGGTTTCGATCGGCGTGGTGGGGGCGGCCAGCGTCATCAGACCTCCCGCGCCTCGAAATCGATTCGCGGATCGATCCACATATAGGTCAGGTCAGAGATCAGGTTGATCACGAGGCCGACGAGCGAAAAGATGAAGAGCGTGCCGAACACCACGGGGTAGTCGCGGTTGAGAACGCTCTCGAAACTGAGCAGTCCCAGTCCGTCCAGCGAGAAGATGGTCTCGATCAGAAGCGAGCCCGAGAAGAAAGCGTGAATGAAGGTCGAGGGAAAGCCGGCGATGACGATCAGCATCGCGTTGCGGAAGACGTGGCCATAGAGCACCCTATTCTCGCTGCAGCCTTTCGCGCGCGCGGTCATCACGTATTGCTTGCGGATCTCGTCCAGAAACGAATTCTTTGTCAGGAACGTCATGGTGGTGAACGCACCGAGCCCCATGGCGATCAGCGGCAGCGTCAAATGCCAGAAATAATCGATGATCTTCCAGTACCACGGAAATTGCGACCAGCCGTCTGACGTCAGTCCGCGCAGCGGGAACCAGTTGAAGAACGAGCCACCGGCAAACAGGATGATCAAGAGGATCGCGAACAGGAACCCGGGTATGGCGTAGCCGAGCACGAGCACGCTCGACGTCCAGGTGTCGAAGCGCGTCCCGTCCCTGACCGCCTTGCGGATGCCGAGCGGAATCGAGATCAGGTAGGTCAGCAGCGTCAGCCATATGCCGAGCGAGATCGAGACCGGCAACTTCTCCTTGACGAGTTGCAGCACGCTGACATCGCGAAAATAGCTCTTGCCGAAATCGAAGCGGGCGAAGTTCCAGACCATCAGTGCGAAGCGCTCCGGGGCCGGCTTGTCGAAGCCGAACTGCACTTCCAGCTTTTTGATGAAATCGGGATCGAGGCCTTGCGCGCCGCGATATTTCGAATTGATAGCGTCGCCGCCAGCGCCTAACTGCCCCGGGGCGCGTTGCGCAAAGTCGCTGCCGCCCGAAATGCGCGAGGTCCCGCCGGTATCGGCGCCCGAGAGCTGCGCGATCACGCGCTCGACCGGCCCGCCCGGCGCAAACTGCACGACGATGAAGGAGACGAAGAGGATCCCGAGCAAGGTCGGGATCATCAGCAGGATGCGGCGGGCGATATAGGCGCTCATGGCTGTTTCGCCTGCTCGAGCCTGGCGGCTTTGCCGCCCTCGTACCACCAGATGTCGGGGGCACCGACGCCGTTGGCATAACGCGGCGGCTTCTGCGGATGACCGAATTGGTCCCAATAAGCAAGCCGGTGCGTCTTGTTGTACCATTGCGGCACCCAATAACGGCCAGCGCGGAACAGCCGATCGAAGGCCCGGCAGGCGACGGTCAAGTCCTCGCGATTGTCCGCCGCCATGATCTTCTCGATCATGGCGTCGATGGCCGGACTGGCGACGCCCGCGAGATTATAGGAGCCCTTGGTCGCCGCGACCTGCGAGGAAAAGAACGCGCGCATAGCATCGCCCGGTGTCGCCGACATGCTGAAGCGCTGGATCGTGATGTCGAAGTCGAAATCTTCCTGGCGCGCCTTGTATTGCACGGCATCGACGAGGCGCACGCTCGCTTCGATGCCGAGCGTCGCGAGATTCTTGATGTAGGGCGCATGGTGCGGCTGGAACGAAGCCTCGTCCAACAGGAATTCGATCCTGAAGATCTCGCCGTTCGGCAGCACCCTCTTGCCGTCCTTGATCGGCAGGCCGGCGTCGCTGAGCAGTTGCTGCGCCTTGCGCAGCAGGCTGCGGTCCTGCCCGGAGCCGTCCGAGACCGGCGGCGTGAACGGCGCAGCGAACACCTCGTCGGGAATCTGGCCGCGAAACGGCTCCAGCAGCTTCAGCTCTTCCGGCGGCGGAGGCCCGTCGCTCGCCATGAGGTCCGAGTTCTGAAATGGCGACACCGTGCGGGCATAAGCACCGTACATGATGGTCTTGTTGGTCCACTCGAAGTCGAAGGCGTCGATCAGTGCCTCGCGCACGCGGGGATCCCTGAACTTGTCGCGCCGCGTGTTGATAAACCATCCTTGCGCGCCGGAGGGCGTGTCGTCGGGCACGACCTCCATCTTGACGCGACCGTCCTTCACCGCAGGGAAGTCATAGCGGGTCGCCCAGATCCGAGAGGTGAACTCCTCGCGATAGAGATAGTTCTTACCGGTGAAACCTTCGAAGGCGACATCGCGGTCGCGGTAGAATTCGTAGCGCACGACGTCAAAATTGTAGCTGCCGCGACAGGGGGGCAGATCGGCAGCCCACCAATCCTTGACGCGCTCGTATTCGATGTAGCGGTTGACCTCGAACTTGCCGACCTTGTACGGCCCCGAACCCAACGGGATCTCCAGAGACGTTTCGTCGAACGAACGGGAGGCATAGTAGGCTTTCGATAAGATCGGCAGACTCGCCACATAGAGTGGCACGTCGCGAGCGCGTCCCTTGGCGAAGGTCACAACAAGCGTCGCATCGTCAACAGCTTCCGCGCTGACCATATCGCGCATCTGCACGATGATCAGGGGATGGCCCTTCGTCTTCAGCGACGTCAGCGAAAACGCCGCGTCGTGCGCGGTCAGCTTGGTGCCGTCGTGGAATTTCGCCTCGGGTCGCATCGTGAAGCGATAAACCAGCCTGTCTGCCGATATCTTTACAGACTTGGCGGCAAGCCCGTACATCCCGTCCGGTTCGTCATTGGCGCGCACCATCAGCGGCGCAAAGGTCATGTCCATGCCCTGCGCGCCATCGCCTTTGAGGATGAAGGCATTGAGCGAGTTGAAGGTCTGATAGGATTGATTGTAGGCGCGCACCGACGGGATAAGCGAGAAAGTGCCGCCCTTCGGCGCGTCGACATTGACGTAGTCGAAGTGATGGAAATCGGCGGGATATTTGAGGTCGCCGAAGGCTGACATGCCGTGGGCCTCGGCGGGCATCTCGGACGCTGTCGCGCCCCGGAGCCAGGCGACGCCGAACGCGCCACCGGCACCCAAGGCCAGCACATGCCGGCGTGAAAGCTGCGCCATGCGGAGAATGTCCTTCACGACTTCTTTGCGATCCGCGCCGCCTTGTCCGCGTCGTACCACCAGATGAACGGAAAGCCGGACTGACCGTATTTGGGCAATTCCGCCGGCCGGCCGAAGCGGTCCCAGCGCGCGGTGCGGACCTTCGTATAAGTCCACTGCGGTACGACGTAGTGATTCCACAACAGCACGCGGTCGAGTGCCTTGGTTGCCGCGACGAGATCGTCGCGCCCCTTGGCGTAGATCACCCGCTCGATCAACTTGTCGACCGCCGGATTCTTGATGCCGGTAATATTGCGCGAACCGGCGATGTCAGCCGTCTTCGAGGACCAGAATTCGCGCTGCTCGTTGCCCGGCGACTGCGACTCGCCCCAGGAGTTGGTGACGATGTCGAAATCCCACTCGCGCGTCCTGTTCTCGTACTGGGTGGGATCTACCGTCCGCACGCTGACGGCAATGCCGAGCCGTTCCAGCGAAGGCTTGTAGAACAGCGTGATCCGCTCGAAGCTCGGATCCGAGTTCAACAGTTCGAGGGAGAACTGGGCGCCGGTCTTGACGTCGATCAGCTTGCGGTCGCGCACCTCGTAGCCGGCTTCCTTGAACAGGCGCAACGCCTCGCGCAGATTGTCGCGCACGGCTTCCGGACTGCCGCCGACTGGATTGGTATAGGCCGTCGTGAAGACTTCGGGCGGAACCTCGGCGCGGACCGTCTCGAGAATCTCGAGCTCCTTGCCCTGCGGCAACCCGGTCGCCATCAGCTCATCGATGCCGTCGAAATAACTGCTGATGCGCTTGTACTGGCCGTAGAAGATCTGCTTGTTCATCTCCTCGAAGTCGAACGCGTAATTGAGCGCGCGTCGCACGCGCGGATCCTTAAACTTGGCGCGGCGCAGGTTCGGCACGAAGGCCTGCATGACACCCGAGCTGCGATTGGCGAACTCCTCGAGGATCACGCGCTTTTCGGTGACGGCCGGGAAGTCGTAGGCTGTCGCCCAGTTCTTCGCGCTGTTCTCGGTGCGCCAATCGACCTGATCGGCCTTGAAGGCCTCGATCGCCACGGTGGCGTCGCGGAAATACTCGTAGCGCAGCTCGTCGAAATTATTACGGCCCACATTGGCCGCGAGGTCGCGCCCCCAATAATCTTTTACGCGCTCCAGCGCGATCGACCGTCCGGCAACGAATTCCTTGACCCGGTAGGGGCCCGACCCCAGCGGCACTTCGAGCGTGGTAGCGGAGACATCGCGCTTGCGGCCCTGCGCGTCCGTGCCCTCCCACCAATGCTTCGGCAGGACCGTGAGCTGCCCGACGATCTGCGGCAATTCGCGGTTGCCCGGCGCGTCGAACACGAATTTTACCTCGCGCTCGCCGACCTTCTCGGCCTTCACCACATGGCTGTAATACGCCGAGTACTGCGGGTGGTGCTTCTTGAAGGAATCGAGCGAGAAGATCACGTCGTCCGCGGTAACCGGCTTGCCGTCGTGCCATTTGGCTTGCGGCCGCAAGCGGTAAGTCACGAAGGAGAAATCATCCGGATGGCTGACGGCCTCGGCCAGCGCGCCGTATTCGGTCGAGACTTCGTCGAGCGCGGCCGTCGTGAGGGATTCGTAGATGAATGCTACGGCGCCGGCGACTTGCCCCTTCACACCGGAGACGACGATGTTGAAATTGTCGAATGTGCCGACGGCGATCTGGCGCGCGACGCCGCCTTTTGGCGCTTCCGGATTGACGTAGTCGAAGCGCTTGAAGTCCGCGGGGTATTTGACCTGTCCGAACAGCGACAGAGCATGGCGCCAGGTGGGCTCGTTGGCGGATTGCGCGTGTGCCACGCCGACGGCGGGAAGGCCCGCTACGGAACCAAGGGCGGGGAGCGTTACGGCAGCAGTGCCAGTGAGCAGGAGATCGCGTCGGGTAAGGGCCAAATCAACATTCCTGTCTTGAAGGAGGCTACTCCTTTAAGTTCCCAATATAGGCGAGGTTTCGACGGAATATGTTGCTTTTTCCTCATCTTGGAAGGCCGGCTGGCTGATCGCTGCGGCCAAACGCCCCGATAACAACGCCGCGAGGCCCGGATAAGCGAACGGCCGGGCTTTGAGCCCGGCCGCGTACGAAGAGCGAAGTCGACAGGCCTTACTTCGCCGCGGTGGGCAGCGGCTTCGGGCTGTCGGAGAGGCTGTTCAGGTAAGCGATCACGTCGGCGCGCTCGCTATCCTTCGGGATGCCGGCAAAGCCCATCGCGGTGCCCGGGACAGCCGCCTTGGGATTGGCGATGAATTTGTTGAGCGCATCGAAGTCCCACGTGCCGCCCTTGGCCTTCATCGCAGCCGAGAAGTTGAAGCCGCCGCGACCTTCGCCAACATGGTCGCCGACAACGCCGTAGAGGTTCGGACCGACACGGTTGGGGCCGCCCTTCTCGAAGGTGTGGCAGGCGCCGCACTTCTTGGCGGCGGCGGCGCCCTTCTCGACCGAGGCGGTCTGGAGCAGCTTTTCGATCGGCTCGGCGGCCGTGGGGGCAGCTCCGCCTTCCTTGCCGTGGCCGGCGTCTTCCTTCACTGCGATCTCGAACCCCGGCTTTTCCGGCATCTTGGGCGAGAACAACGCCTGGGCGGTGAAGCTCGTCACCAGCAGAAGGAGACAGGTGCCGAGCACGGCACCGAGAATCTTGTTCAGTTCGAAAGAGTCCATTTCCGGCCAGGCCCCACACCGCAAGAAGGATCGAGCGGCCCAATGCGGCCGCCAGGACGAGCCTCGGAGAATCAACGTTCCTTACTGTTTCCCCGAGTTTTGCCATTGAGATATCGGTTTGCCCGGGGTCTGGCAACCCGTATAAGCGAGCGGGCTTCACGCCCGTCCCCACCCCATTTCTCGGCGCGGAAAACGCCCCGTTTCCAGGCCCTTGAACGATGATCGATCCCCGCATCCTGGTGCTTATTCCGGCCCGCATGGCCGCCACCCGCCTGCCCGGCAAGCCGCTTGCCGATATCGCGGGGCAGCCGATGATCGTGCACGTGATGCGCCGCGCCGAGGCCGCCGGGATAGGCCGGGTCGCGGTCGCAACCGACACGGCGGAGATCGCGTCCGTCGTGACCGCCCATGGCGGCGAGGCCGTGATGACCCGCCCGGAGCACCCGTCCGGCTCCGACCGCATCCACGAGGCCATGCTGAAGCTCGATCCGGACGGCAAAGCCGAGATCGTGGTCAATCTGCAGGGCGATTTCCCGACCATCACGATCGACAACATCCGCGAGGTGCTGCCGCCGCTGCAAGACCCCGTCGTGGACATCGCAACGCTGGCTTCGCAGATCCACACCGAGGAGGAGGACCTCGCGCCGAGCGTCGTGAAGGCGATCGGGACCTCGCTCGGCGGCAGACGTATGCGCGCACTTTATTTCACCCGCGCAACCGCCCCGACCGGCGACGGACCGCGCTACCACCATATCGGTCTCTATGCCTATCGCCGTGCTGCGCTGGAACGCTACGTCCGGCTCCCGCCCTCGCCGCTGGAATTGCAGGAGAAGCTCGAGCAGCTCCGGGCGCTCGAGGCCGGAATGCGCATCGACTTCACCATTGTCGATACCGTACCCCGCGGGGTCGACACGCCGGCGGACCTGGAAACCGCCCGCAGCATCCTTTCCAAATCCTGAGCCGCTGTTACAAGGCCGAGCATGAGCAAGCTGAAAATCGCATTCCAGGGCGAGCCTGGCGCCAATTCCCACATCGCCATCGTCGAGGCCTATCCCGACGCCGAGCCGATGCCCTGCGCCACCTTCGAGGACGCATTGTCGGCGATCTCGTCGGGCGAAGCCGACCTCGGTATGATCCCGATCGAGAATTCGGTCGCGGGCCGCGTCGCCGACATCCATCATTTGCTGCCGGCCTCCGGCCTCTTCATCATTGGCGAATGGTTTCTGCCGGTCCGGCATCAGCTGATGGCGGTGAAGGGCACCCGGCTCGAAGACATCAAGAGCGTCGAAAGCCATGTGCACGCGCTCGGCCAGTGCCGGCGCATCATCCGCAAGCTCGGCATCAAGCCAATCGTGCACGCCGATACCGCCGGCAGCGCCCGCGACATCTCCGAGCGCAACGACAAGACGGTGGCCGCGATCGCCTCGCGCCTGGCCGCAAAGATTTACGGCCTCGACATTTTGGCCGAGGACATCGAGGACGAGGCCCACAACACCACGCGCTTCGTGGTGCTGGCGCGCGAACCGAAATGGGCCGCACAGGGCTCCGGTCCGCTGGTCACGACTTTTGTGTTCCGGGTGCGCAATTTGCCGGCCGCGCTCTACAAGGCGCTCGGTGGCTTTGCCACCAACGGCGTCAACATGACCAAGCTCGAGAGCTACATGGTCGACGGCAATTTCTTCGCCACCCAGTTTTACGCCGACGTCGACGGCCACCCCGAGGACAAGGGCCTCGCTTTCGCGATCGAGGAGCTGAAATTCTTCTCGCGCGAATTCCGCATCGTCGGCGTGTATCCAGGCCACCCGTTCCGCGCGACGATGGAATAGTCCCGTGTCCCGGACGCGCGAAGCGCGAGCCGGGGCACGAGAGCTTTATTCGACCGCCTTAAGTCCGAACGCCTCCGCCAGCAGCGAATACGATTTCTTGCGCGCCTCGTGATCGTACACGGCGGTGATCACCATCAACTCGTCCGGCTTGCTCGCGTCGATCAACGGCTGCAGTGTCTTCTGCACGGCTGCAGTGCTGCCGACGAACAGGCGCGAGCGGTTGCGCCGGATCGAGATCCGCTCCGAGTCGCTATAGGGATAGGCCAGTGCCTCTTCGACGCTCGGCAACGGAAGATACTGGCCGCGGTCGCGGCGCAGGCGGTTGAGGTCGAAAGACGCGGCGAGCTTTTCGGCTTCGTCATCGGTGTCGGCCGTGATGACGGCGACCGCGAGGATCGCGCGCGGACTCGCACTCCAGGCCGAGGGCTGAAAACGATTGCGATAGTGCACCATCGCATCGATCGCATCGTGGGACGCAAAATGATGGGCGAATGCGAAGCCCATGCCGACCTGCGCGGCGAGCTCCGACGAATAATCGCTGGAGCCGAGCAGCCAGATCGGCGGCAACGGCGTATCGTCGGGCATCGCGACGACGTTGTGGTAGGGATGGCCCGAGGGGAATTCCCGGGTCTGCCACAGGATCAATTCGTGCAGCCGCTCGAGGAAATCATCGCCTTCGCGGCGGTCGAGCCGGCTGCGCAGCGCATAGGCCGTGGCACCGTCAGTGCCGGGGGCGCGGCCGAGGCCGAGATCGATGCGGCCGGGAAACAACGCCTCCAGCATCTTGAAGCGCTCGGCCACGACCAGCGGCGCGTGATTTGGCAGCATCACGCCACCTGAGCCGACGCGGATGTGCTTCGTCACCGCCGCGATTTGCCCGATCATCACGTCGGGCGCCGGACTAGCGACAGAGGCGAGATTGTGATGCTCGGCGAGCCAGTAGCGGACATAGCCGAGCCCATCGACATGGCGCGCCAGGTCGATGCTGTTGCGCAGCGCCGCGGCGGGCTTTGTGCCGCTTGTGACGACGGAGAGGTCGAGGACTGAGAGCGGGATCATGGCGCGCTAACGTAGTGGAGAGCGGCGCAGCGGCAATGGGCCGGGCGCGCAGGTCTGACGTGCAGGCCGCGGACTCGCGGGACTTCGCCGCAGTGTTGGGACAGCGACCGCGCTAATAGTATCATTTTCATATTGCCCACCGAAAAATTCGCGCCGAACGAACCACCCTCTTCTATTATATATCTGATGTATCAGATATATTATCTAAAATCGAACTTCCCACCTCGACCTCTTACCTCAGATGTTTCTTAATTTATACCCGTAAAGTGGGCAATTTCCCATCACTGATGGGCTGTCGAGTGCGGCCGCTTTGGCCTATCTTGACCTCTCCCAATCTAGACCTGACCGCCGGCCGCCAGCGACCCGGCGAGCCCTTGGAGTGAGTGGTGCCCATGACTGACGCGACGATGCCTGCCCACACCGACGGGCAAGACGGGTACCTGAAGCGGCCTGCGATCTCCTTCGAGTTCTTTCCGCCCAAGACGGAAGATATGGAGCGCAATCTCTGGGACACCATCAACCGGCTGGCCCCGCTCGACCCGAAATTCGTCTCGGTGACCTATGGCGCCGGCGGCTCGACCCGTGAGCGGACCCACGCGACCATCTCGCGCATCCTGAAAGAGACCGCGCTGCTGCCGGCCGCGCATCTGACCTGCGTCGGCGCCTCGCGCGGGGAGATCGACGAGATCGTCGACCGCTATCACGAGGTCGGCGTCCGCCACATCGTGGCCTTGCGCGGCGATCCCGCCGGCGGCATCGGCACGGCCTATTGCAGCCATCCCGACGGCTACCAGAGCTCCGCCGATCTCGTCGCCGGCATCAAGAAGCGGCACGGCGATATCGAGGTGTCGGTGTCGGCGTACCCCGAGAAGCATCCCGAGGCGCGCGACTTCGACGATGACATCGACACGCTGCAAGCCAAGGTCGATGCGGGCGCGACCCGCGCGATCACGCAGGTGTTCTTCGATAACGACCTCTACTTCCGCTATCTCGACCGCGTGCGGGCGCGCGGGATCAACATCCCGATCGTGCCGGGCATCATGCCCATGCACAATTTCAAGCAGGCTCGCAATTTCGTCACCCGCGCCGGCACCTCCGTGCCGGATTGGTTCGCCGCGAAATTCGAGGGCCTCGACGACGACGCCGAGACCCGCAAGCTGGTGGCGGCCACCGTCGCCGCCGGCCAGGTGCAGAAGCTGGCCAAGCACGGCGTCGACACCTTCCATTTCTACACCATGAACCGCGCCGATCTCGTGTTCGCGATCAGCCATTTGCTCGGCATCCGCGCCAAGAGCGCGCAGCAGGCGGCTTAAGACACCATGACCGTATCCACCTCTCCCAAGCGAACCGCCCTGCTCAACGCCGCGCGCGAGCGCATTCTCGTGCTCGACGGCGCCATGGGCACGATGATCCAGAACCTCCAGTTCGACGAAGCCGCCTTCCGCGGCGGGCGCTTCAAGAACTTCCATCGCGATTTGCGCGGCAACAACGACCTCCTGATCCTGACCCAGCCGCAGGCGATCGAGGACATCCACGCCGCCTATTTGCGTGCCGGCGCCGACATCGTCGCCACCAACACCTTCTCCACGACTTCGATTGCCCAGGCCGATTACGATCTCGCCGACATCGTCTACGAGATGGCGCGTGAAGGCGCCCGCCTCGCCGGCAATGCCGCACGCCGCGTCGAGGCCGAGGACGGCAAGCCGCGCTTCGTCGCGGGCGCCATCGGACCGACCAACCGCACCGCCTCGATCTCGCCCGACGTGTCCAATCCCGGCTACCGCGCCGTCACGTTCGACGATCTGCGCAAATCCTATGGCGAGCAGATCAACGGCATGCTCGACGGCGGCGTCGATCTGCTGCTGGTCGAGACCATCTTCGACACGCTGAACGCCAAGGCGGCGCTCTACGCGATCGCCGAGATCACCGAGGAACGCGGCATCGACATGCCCGTGATGGTGTCGGGCACCATCACCGACAAGTCCGGCCGCCTGCTGTCCGGCCAGTTGCCGGAAGCGTTCTGGCATTCGGTGCAGCACGCCAAGCCCGTCACCATCGGCTTCAACTGCGCGCTCGGCGCGGAAGATCTGCGCGCGCATATCGCCGATATCGGCCGCGTCGCCGACACGCTTGTTTGTGCCTATCCCAATGCCGGCCTGCCCAACGAGTTCGGCCAGTATGACGAGACCCCGGAATACATGGCCCGGCTGGTCGGCGAGTTCGCGCGTGATGGTTTGGTCAATATCGTCGGCGGCTGCTGCGGCACCACGCCGGACCATATCGCGGCGATTGCGGCTGCGGTCGCGCCGCACAAGCCGCGCATCGTGCCGGAGATCGAACCTCGCTTGCGGCTCTCCGGCCTCGAGCCGTTCATCCTGACCGACGCGATTCCTTTCGTGAACGTCGGCGAGCGCACCAACGTCACCGGCTCCGCCCGCTTCCGTAAGCTGGTCACTGCCGGCGACTACACCGCCGCGCTGCAGGTCGCGCGCGACCAGGTCGAGAACGGCGCGCAGATCATCGACGTCAACATGGACGAGGGTCTTCTGGACTCGGAAGCCGCGATGGTGACCTTCCTCAACCTCGTCGCCGCCGAGCCCGACATCGCCCGAGTCCCGGTGATGGTCGATTCCTCGAAATTCTCGGTGATCGAGGCCGGCCTGAAATGCGTGCAGGGCAAGCCGGTCGTCAACTCGATCTCGATGAAGGAGGGCGAGGAGAAGTTCGTTCACGAGGCCAAGATCGCCCGCCGCCACGGCGCGGCCGTCGTGGTGATGGCGTTCGACGAGTTCGGCCAGGCCGACACGTTCGCCCGCAAGACCGAGATCTGCAAGCGCGCCTACGACATCCTGGTGAACCGCGTCGGCTTCCCGCCGGAAGACATCATCTTCGATCCGAATATTTTCGCGATCGCAACCGGCATCGAGGAGCACAACAATTACGGCGTCGACTTCATCGAGGCGACGCGCTGGATCCGCAAGAATCTGCCGGGCGCGCACATTTCTGGCGGTGTGTCCAACCTGTCATTCTCGTTCCGCGGCAACGAGCCGGTGCGCGAGGCTATGCACTCGGTGTTCCTGTATCATGCCATCAAGGCCGGCATGGACATGGGCATCGTCAATGCCGGGCAGATGATCGTCTATGACGACATCGATCCCGAATTGCGCCAGGTGTGCGAGGACGTCATCCTCAACCGCGACCCCGGTGCGTCCGAGCGTCTGCTGGTGCTCGCGGAAAGATTCCGCGGCAACAAGACCCAGACTAAGGAAGCCGATCTCAGCTGGCGCGAATGGCCGGTGGCGAAGCGGCTGTCGCATTCGCTGGTGCACGGCATCACCGAATTCATCGAGCAGGATACCGAAGAGGCCCGCAAGGCCTCGACGCGCCCGCTCGACGTGATCGAGGGACCGCTGATGGCCGGCATGAACGTGGTCGGCGATCTCTTCGGCGACGGCAAGATGTTCCTGCCGCAGGTGGTGAAGTCGGCACGCGTGATGAAGCAGGCTGTCGCCTGGCTGATGCCGTTCATGGAGGAGGAGAAGGCGCGCAATCTCGCCAACGGCATCGGCACGGAAGGCTCCTCGTCCGCCGGCAAGATCGTGCTCGCGACCGTCAAGGGCGACGTCCACGACATCGGCAAGAACATCGTCGGCATCGTGCTCCAGTGCAACAATTACGAGGTGATCGACCTCGGCGTGATGGTGCCCGCGGCCAAGATCGTCGAGACCGTGAAGGCGGAGAAGGCCGACATCGTCGGGCTGTCCGGCCTGATCACGCCCTCGCTCGACGAGATGGCGTTCTTCGCCGGCGAATTGCAGCGCGAAGGCCTCAAGCTGCCGCTGCTGATCGGCGGCGCCACCACGAGCCGTGTGCATACGGCGGTGAAGATCGACCCGAGCTATCGCGCCGGCCCCGTGGTGCATGTCAACGACGCCAGTCGCGCGGTCGGTGTTGCGTCCGCGCTGCTGTCGCCCGAGCGGCGCGAGGCCTACGCTGCCGAAGTCCGCGCCGAATACGCAAAGATCTCGGATGCGCATACGCGCGCCCAGGCCGACAAGAAGCGGCTGAAGCTGGCGACCGCCCGCGCCAACCGCGTGCCGGTCGACTTTGCCGCCAACAAGCCGGTGAAGCCGACCTTCCTCGGCACCAGGAGCTTTGACGACTACGATCTCGCCGAGCTGGTGCCCTATATCGACTGGACGCCGTTCTTCCAGACCTGGGAGCTCGCCGGGCGCTTCCCCGCCATCCTTAGCGATGCCAAGGTCGGCGAGGTCGCGCGCTCGCTCTACGAAGACGCGCGGAAAATGCTCGACCTGATCGTCAAGGAAAAATGGTTCCGAGCGCGCGCCACCGTCGGCTTTTGGCCGGCCAATGCAGAGGGCGACGACATCGTGCTTTATGCCGACGAGAGCCGGACCAGGACGATCGCGACGCTGCACACGCTGCGCCAGCAGCTCGAGAAGCGCGAGGGCCGTTTCAACGCCGCGCTGTCCGACTTCGTCGCACCCGCCACCACCGGCGTGCCCGATTATGTCGGGGGCTTCGTCGTCACCGCCGGCATCGGCGAGGATGTGGTCGCCGACCGGTTCAAGATGGCCAATGACGACTACTCCTCGATCCTGTGCAAGGCGCTGGCCGACCGCCTCGCCGAAGCCTTTGCCGAGCGCATGCATGCCCGCGTCCGCCGCGAGTTCTGGGCCTATGCGCCCGACGAGGCGCTCTCGACCGACGAGTTGATCCTCGAAAAGTACCAGGGCATCCGTCCCGCCCCCGGCTATCCCGCGCAGCCCGATCACACCGAGAAGGCGACGCTGTTCGAGCTGCTCGACGCCGAGAACACCGCCGGCGTGAAGCTGACCGAGAGCTTTGCGATGTGGCCGGGCTCTTCGGTGTCGGGGCTCTATCTCGCTAGCCCCGAGAGCTATTATTTCGGCGTCGGCAAGATCGAGCGCGATCAGGTCGAGGATTATGCTGCGCGCAAGGGCATGAGCGTCGCCGAGGCCGAGCGCTGGCTCGCGCCGATCCTGAACTACATCCCGGCGCGAGAGGGCGCGAGCGACAAGGCGGCGTTCGCGGCAACGCCGGCGAACGACGAAACGTCGAAGGAGCTTGCCTCGCATCCGCCGGGCTGCACCTGCGCGGTGCACCTGGTCTGGCAGAAGAAGCGCGCGGGCGCGGGTTAGGCGCCCTCCAAACAAAAAGCGAGAAATCAACCCCATGCACAGTAGACATGGGGTTGAAAAAGCTCGATAAATTTCGGTCTTGCCGAAATGACTTGCGGCGTCGGGCAAAACACCTGTATGAATGCATGATCGCCCACCGCGCCCGTTTGACACTCGCTGCCTCGTCCGTCGCGATCATGCGCGCGTACCACACGTTCGGTGTCGTCCGTTCGGTGTCGTCTTGGCGAAGGCCAGGACCCATACCGCGTGATCCATCGGTGACCATCGCTGGTAATACCGAACGACCAATCTTCGCCAAATGACCCATTTGGGTCATGGGTCCTGGCTTTCGCCAGGACGACATTGGTGAAGCAAATGCTCAGCCTGTACCGGAACGACGCAGCACATCGAACAGCTGCGAATGCGCCCTCGCAAGAATCGGCCGCTTGTGAACTCGTTCACTTGTCCGCTCAACCTTGGTTCGCTACTCTCTCGGCCTACTACCTTCAACCGACGATTTGCTTGGGATCGAACAAATGAAGCAGTTCATTGCACCGTTCCTCGCCGCGATCGCTCTCGTCGTGCTGCCCACGATTGCCGCGGCGGACTGTCCGAAAGGCTATGTGCCATGCGGCGAGAAAAATCAGTTGTGCTGCCCGGGAAAATAGCAAGCCGCAAATGGCTTTGGCTTGGTAGCGGAGTCTTCATCGCGATCGGCCTCGTGATGGTCGCGGTCTACGCCGGATTCCCGCGGAAGAAGCAGACGATCACGGCCATCCTCTCCGAGACCGGATATTTCGAGGTGGTGCCGCCAAGCACGTTCGGCGGCCCCGGCACGATCAACACCATCGAGTATCTGAGTAACGGCCGGCTGGAGCTGCATCCGACTTGTGATGTCGATCCGACGCTGCTGACCGGCAAGATCCAGAAATCGCGGACCGTCGACCGGGACCTGAAGCAGTCGCTCGAGAAGAGGCTCGACGTGTCGGCCCAGGTCAAGGACAAGCTGTCGGCCCTCGCCGGAATGCAGCAGGTCGAGGCCGTCAACCTCAAGCTCGAGAACGCCAGCATCCTGCTGATATCCGACGAGTCGCTGATCTCGGCCCGCAACGCCTTGCTGAAGGCCGAGTGTGAGGACGCGGTCACCCAGAACGTTTCGAGCGGCGGCGTCGTGTGCCAGACGCGGTCCGTGCTGGAGGCCGACGTCGTCTACGAAATCAAATATCACAACGCGATTTCGATGGAGGAGAGGGCCAAACTGACTTCCGAGATCGCGACGAAGCTCGATCTGGACGTCCATGAGGGGACGAACGACAAGGTCTCCGGCTCTCAATTGTTCTTTGGCATCAGACTGTCGCCCAATCCGATCGTGATGCACTCTGCCTCGGGCGAGATCAAGCCCTGCACGAGGAGATAGGATCGGCGCCGCACCCCTGCCATGAACGCAACCCGCGTTCGCTGCGACCAATGGCGGTCGCCGCCGAAGCGCAGGGGAATCGGATGCTGAACGCCCAACAATTGATGTGGACACAGATTGCCGCCGGCATCGCCGTGCTGCTGTTTGGATTGACGCTGTTCAACCTGGTCCGCATGCGCGGCCGGATGGTGGCCGCGCGGAGCTGGGACAAGGTGGAGGGCATCATCACGGTCTCCCGAGTCGACCAGCCGGCGGCGCATTCCTCGGACGATCGGAACGACGCCAAGCCCATCATCCGCTATCGCTATCAGGCCGGCGGCCAGGAGCTGGAAAGCGACAAGATCTTTGTCGGCGGCCCCGTCATCACGACGAGGGTCTTGGCCGCAAAACTGACCGGACGCTATCCGGTCGGCGCCCATGTCGAGGTCCATGTCGATCCGAAGCAACCGACCGAGGCGCTGCTGGAGCCCGCCGCCGCGCAGAACGTCGCGGCGCTGGTGGCGTTCACGTTGGTGTTCGGAATCATCGCCGCCACCCTGACCGCGCATTCGTTCGCAGGCCACGTGCTCTACGCCGACAAGGGCGTCCCGCTATTCGCGTTCGCGGTGCCGATCATCGTGCTCGTGGGCGGGGTGTTCTTCGCCGCCGATTATGTCCGGACGCGCCGGCTGGCGAGCGCCAGCCTGCGCTGGCCGACCGCGTCGGGCAGGGTCATCCATTGCGACGTGATCGAGGAAATCATCGAAGAGAAGACCGAGCACGACAATCGACCGACGACATCAAAGCTCGTCCACCGCTATCAGGTCGACCTGCGCTACGCCTACAGGGTCGGCAAGCGCGACTTCATCGGCACCGAAGTCGATTGGAACGGCACCATGATCTCCGGCCTGCGCGAGGTCGCCGAAGAGGGCGCGGCGAAATATCGGCCCGGGAAGAGCGTCCAGGTCTATTACGATCCGGACCAGCCGGGGCAGGCCGTGCTGGAGCCGGCACGCCGGGAGGGCGCGCTGGGGCCGCTGATCGGTGCCGCGGTCTGCGCGGTCGTCGGCGGCCTTTTCCTGATGATCCTGATCAAGGTCGGGTTCGCGTAGCGGCGCTTCTCCGTTCGCCTCTCCCCGCGAGCGGCAGGGCAAGCGCATATGACGTCTCAGCGGCGCCCGAGCGAGCGCCTCGTCCTTCGAGACGGCCGCTTCGCGGCCTCCTCAGGATGAGGCTCAGCTGCATCCATCCGCGTGAAGTGCTGCCGCATACGCATCCCTCATCCTGAGGGCCCGCCGCAGGCGGGCGTCTCGAAGGATGGCCGCAGCCGAGCTTCCAGCCATATGCTTCTTCATATGCGATGGCCCTACCGCCCGCGGGAGAGATTGAAAGAGCCTCACCCCTTCGGCGGTGCCAGCGGTTGCACGATCTCCCGGAACGGCGCCAGCGCCTCGCAAGCGTCGGCATGCGCCGATAGCGACGGATAGCGCGATGGCTCGAACAGAAGCGGGTGCGCCTCACGGGTGAAGCGGACGACGCAGGCGACCACAACGTCGGCGTGGCCGATACGATCGCCCAGCCAGTATGGCGTGGTCACCCTGGCGCGCTCGGCCTCCAGCGCTTTCAGCACGTCCGCGATCTGCGCCTGGCAACGCTCGACCCACAGCGCAAGCTGCTCCTTCCGCAACACGCGCTCGTAGAGCAGGCTGACCGCCTTGTCGCCGAGGCCGGACGCGAGCGCGCAGATGCGCAAATGACGCCGGCGCTCGGCGCCGGAGCGCGGCAGCATCGCCTTCTCCGGCCCTACCAATTCGTCGAGATAATCGAGGATGACCGTGCTCTCGATCAGCGCCTCGCCATCATCGAGCACCAGCGTCGGCACGCGTCGCAGCGGATTGTAGGGCGCGATCTTGTCGGCATCGCCGAAGGTCGACCACGGCTTGTGCTCGAAGGCGAGGCCGTAAAGCCGCAGCGCGATCGCGACGCGGCGGACGAAGGGGGAATCGTATTGGCCGATCAGGAACATGGTTTGGCAGCCTTTGTCATTGCCGCACTTGACCCGGCAATCCATCTCTTCTCAGATTAGGAAGCGATGGATGCCCGGATCAAGTCCGGGCATGGCAGAGCTGGGCGCAGGAGCATGCATGACGCAACGACTTGCAACGGTCGCACTCGGGCTCTCCCTGCTGGCCGCGAGCCTCGCCCACGCGCAGGACCGTCCGATCGGCTTTCAGACGCCGTCGAAAAACATCGCCTGCCAGTTCTTCACTGACAATGGTCAAGGCGTGCTCCGCTGCGACATCATGAACCTGGAGACGCGGCCGCGCCGTCCCGCCGATTGCGAGCTCGAATGGGGCAACGCCTTCGAGATGAGTGCGAAAGGCAGCGCAGGCCGCATCTGCGCCGGCGATACCATCATGGACCCGTCATTGCCGGTGCTGTCCTATGGCGAGGTCTGGCAGCGCGCGGGGTTTACGTGCCGGTCGGAGCCGACGGGGCTGACGTGCTTCAATGCGATGCAGCGAGGGTTTTCGTTGGCACGGGCAGAGCAGAAGGTGTTTTGAGCGTGTAGCCCGCATGGAGCGGAGCGGAATGCGGGGACGCTGTCCCGGATTTCGCTCCGCTCCATCCGGGCTACGCTTCCGAGGCTTGATTGCTTGCGTCGCGTCAACTTGGGAGCGCGTAGCCCGAATGAAACGCGACGACAGCGCCACACTCCGTCGTTGCGAGCGCGGCGAAGCAATCCAGCCACCGATTTAGGGGAGGCTCAGTATTGATCTTCCCCCAAAAAAGTGGACATGGATCAAGCCGATTTTAGCTCCATCTCGACCGGGCTGATATAGCCGATG
>NZ_JBVVPN010000029.1:0-96903 GCF_055811035.1 Bradyrhizobium sp. MI1.10 | reverse complement strand
CCCGCAATCTCCGCCACTACTGCCGCTATCGCTGCTGGAACAGCTGCCGCCGTCGGTCGAGCTGCCGGAACTATCGCTGGAAAACCAGCTCCCCCACGAGAAGCCGTCGCTCGAGCCGGTGGCGGTGTCGCCACCGCCATTGCCGCCGGCCCCGGCGCGGGAGCGCCGCTGGCTGCGGTTCTGAAGATGGGTGATCCAGCCGTAGCCGATCGCGAAGACGACCCCGGCAGCGATCAATGCATTTATCATCGCGCTACCCATCATCGCCCTCCCCTGGCTGAGCTGCGGTCCATGTTAATTGGTCGCCCCCGGCAAAGGTGCCGTTCATTGATCATTCAATCGAAATATGGAACTTTACCCTCAAAGAGTTCCCGTGTGCTTTGTTCGAAAGGTCAGCCAATGAAGAAGTCGCTCCTGGCAATCGCTGCCGTCGCCGCGGTGGCCCTTAGCGCCGCTACACCAGCCCAGGCGCAACGCGGCGTCGCGGCGGGCGTGGCAGCCGGAATCATCGGCGGCGCCATTGTCGGCGGGGCGCTGGCCTCTCCGTATTATTACGGACCGAGCCCCGGCCCCGGCTACGCATATGGTCCGGGATATAGCCCGGGCTACTATCCGCCGCGCTACTACGCACCGGGCCCGGGCTACGTCGCCGACGACTATTATGGCGACGGCTGCGTCTGGCAGAAGCAGCGCTTCTGGGACGGTTATGCCTGGCGCGTCCGCCGCGTCAGAGTCTGTGGCTGAAGTCGCCCCAAGCAGATTCATTCCAGATGCGCCGTTCATCTCCGGGCCTGAAAAAGACCGCTTTTTCTCGTCACAGCTCCGTGTGCGTTTACCGGGGATTGACCATTTGCGCGCTTCCTAACTGCAAGGCCAATTCCATCAGAGTCTGCGTGAACCTTTGAACCCCGGACGCTCCTAACAAGGAGCATCCATCTCTCAGGAGAGCCAAGAGTATGAAGAAGACTTTAGTTGCCGCCCTTACGGTTGCGACGATCGCCGGTTCGCTGGTGACCGCCACTCCGTCCGCCCAAGCCCATGACGGCGTCGGCGCCGGCATCGCAGCCGGCCTGATCGGCGGCGCAATCGTCGGCGGTGCCATCGCATCGAGCCGTCCCGCCTATGGCGGACCGGTTTATGTGGCCGAGCCCGGCCCGCCGCCGCCGCCCTGCTACTGGCAGCGCCAGCGCTACTGGGACGGCTACGGCTGGACCGTCCGCCCGGTTCGCGTTTGCTACTGATCTGATCGCACGGCGTTCATGAGCGCCGCGATCGAAGCCCGGCCGAGCACCTCGGCCGGGCTTTTTCTTTGGCGAAGAACTGCGGCTCGCTATCGCGCCTGGATCGAGCGCAGCACCTCTTCGCTCGGCCAGCAATCGACCTTGAGGCCTGCCGACTTCTGGTAGGCGCCGAGCGCAGCGCGCGTCTGCATGCCCGCCTTGCCGTCGATCTTGTCCTTGTAGAGCCCGACGCGCGTGAGCCCGCGCTGCATCGCCTCGACATCCTTGGTGCGCAATTGCTTCGAGGCAGACCACGGCGTCGCGAACGGCTGCGGGCTCGTCATGCGGTCGGCGAGATGGCCGACGAACAGCACGTAGAGATCGGAGAAATTGTATTCCTTGATCACGAAGTAGTTCTTCGTGGTCAGGAAGGACGGGCCGTAGATGCCTTCCGGCTGCAGCAGCGAGGCCGGCTGCGCCTGCTCGGCGGCAGTGAGCTCTTGTCCGCGCACCGGCACAAAGCCTTCGCGCAGCCACTGGCCGATCGGCTTCGTCACCTCGGGCACGCCGGCGGTGCAATCGACCTTGGCCGGAGCTTGCACCTCGTAAGCCCAGCGTACGCCGCTCTGCCAGCCCTTGTTGACGAGCTGCTGCGCGGCGGAGGCCAGCGCATCCGGCACCGAATGCCAGATGTCGATGCGGCCGTCGCGGTCGAAATCGACGCCGTGCTTGTAATATTCGGACGGCAGGAATTGCGTGAGCCCGGTCGCGCCGGCCCACGACGAGCGCATGTCCTTGCGTGTCACCACGCCGTCACCGAGAATTTTCAGCGAGAGGATGAACTCGTTGCGATAGGTGTCCTTGCGGCGGCCGACATAGGCCTGCGTCGCCAGCACGCGCACGAGATCGTAAGGCAGCGTGTAGCGGCCATAGTCGGTTTCGCGGCCCCAGATCGCCAGCATGACGGTGGCGGGCACGCCGGAGTTTTTCTCGATCTCCGTCAGCGCGGGACGATATTTTTGCAGCAGCCGCTGCCCCTCGCCCGCGAGGCGCGCGATCGAGGCTTCCCTGACATAGTCGGCCGGCACCTGCACGAACTCGGCCTGCGACGGCGCCCCCGTTGCGGGCCGCCCCGGCAGGATCAGATCCGGCAGCTTGTAGTCAGGCTCGAGCCCGCGCGTCTCTCGCTCGAACGTCGCGCGCGACACGCCGGCGGCCTCCGCGTCCGGCCACAGCGAGGCGATGAACTGCGCGAAGGCGGCGTCGGCAGCGCGGGCGGGCGACAGGCCGCAGGTGATAGCGATCACCGCAGCTATGAGCACCCGCCGCATCATGCTGAGATCACCGCGTCAGCTTCTTGTACTTCACGCGATGCGGAATGATGCTGTCCTGGCCGAGCCGGCGCATCTTGTCCTTCTCGTAGTCCTGGAAGTTGCCCTCGAACCATTCGACATGGCTGTCGCCTTCGAAGGCCAGGATGTGGGTCGCGATGCGATCGAGGAACCAGCGATCATGGCTGATAATGACGGCGCAGCCGGCGAAATCCTCCAGAGCCTCTTCGAGCGCACGCAGCGTGTCGACGTCGAGGTCGTTGGTCGGCTCGTCGAGCAACAGAACGTTAGCGCCGGATTTCAGCATTTTCGCAAGGTGCACGCGGTTGCGTTCGCCGCCGGAGAGCGCGCCGACTTTCTTCTGCTGGTCGGCGCCCTTGAAGTTGAACGACGAACAATAGCCGCGTGAATTGACTTCCCTCTTGCCGAGCAGGATCAGCTCATTGCCGCCGGAGATCTCCTCCCATACGTTCTTGCTGCCATCGAGCGCGTCGCGCGACTGGTCGACGTAACCGAGATGAACGCTCTCGCCGACCGTGATGGTGCCCTTGTCCGGCTCTTCCTGCTTGGTGATCATCCTGAACAGCGTGGTCTTGCCGGCGCCGTTGGCGCCGATCACGCCGACGATTCCGCCGGGCGGCAGCTTGAAAGTGAGATCGTCGATCAGCATGCGATCGCCGAAACCTTTGCTGAGCCCTTCGAAGTCGACCACGTTCTGACCTAGGCGCTCGGCCACTGGAATCGTGATCTGCGCAGTCTGTGTCTGCTTTTCGCTCGCCTGCTTCAGCAGTTCGTCATAGCGCTGATAGCGCGCCTTGGATTTGGCCTGGCGGGCTTTCGGCGAGGACGCGATCCATTCCTGCTCGCGGGCCAGCGTCTTCTGATGCGCAGCGTCCTCGCGGCCCTCCTGCTCGAGCCGCTTCTGTTTCTGCTGCAGCCAGGACGAGTAATTGCCCTCGTAGGGAATGCCCTTGCCGCGATCGAGCTCGAGAATCCAGCTCGTGACGTTGTCGAGGAAGTAGCGGTCATGGGTGACGATCAGGATCGCGCCGGGATAGTTGCGCAGATGGCCTTCCAGCCACGACACCGATTCCGCGTCGAGATGGTTGGTCGGCTCGTCCAGCAGCAACAACTCAGGCTGGTCGAGCAGCAGCTTGCACAGCGCGACTCGGCGGCGCTCACCGCCAGAGAGTTTCGACACGTCGGCATCGTCAGGCGGACAACGCAGCGCGTCCATGGCCTGGTCGACCTTGCTGTCGAGATCCCAGAGGCCCTGGGCCTCGATCTCGTCCTGCAGCTTGGTCATCTCGTCGGCGGTCTCCT
This sequence comes from Bradyrhizobium sp. MI1.10, assembly GCF_055811035.1. NCBI lineage: Bacteria > Pseudomonadati > Pseudomonadota > Alphaproteobacteria > Hyphomicrobiales > Nitrobacteraceae > Bradyrhizobium > Bradyrhizobium sp. MI1.10. The sequence goes on along the minus strand of NZ_JBVVPN010000029.1, from coordinate 93,029 downwards.
CGGAGTAGTTCATCGCCAGTTCGTTGTAGCGATCGAGGATAGCCTTCTGCTTGGCGACGCCCAGCATGACGTTCTCGCGTACGCTGAGTGCCGGATCGAGATGCGGCTCCTGCTCGAGATAGCCGACGCGGGCGCCCTGGGCGACCCAAGCCTCGCCGTTATATTCCTTGTCGAGGCCTGCCATGATCTTGAGCAGCGTCGACTTGCCCGAGCCGTTGACACCGAGCACGCCGATCTTGGCGTCCGGGTAGAAGCTCAGATGGATGTTATCGAGCACCTTCCGGGTCGGGTAGCTCTTGGTCAGGCCCTGCATGAAATAGATGAACTGGCGCGCCATCGGTCCCGAAAACCTTCGATTTGAGGAAATTTGCTTGCCGCCGATGTAGCGATCCCGCCCCCAAAGGGCAATGTTTTCCCTCCGTTCACCACGGATGAATACGGGCCGGACACCATCCCGCCACCGATCCGGACAATTGAAACTATCTTTTAATAAATCAGGCCAAAGCTCGGTTTCGCGCGGAAACAGCGCCACCCGCTCAGAATGAACGGGAGCACAGCGAGACAGCGTCATGGCCGTGATCGAGACCCATTCCCTTCCCGTTCCGGCGGAAGCCGGCAGCGCCTCCGCATTTGCCTCGGAGATCAAGGGCTTCTGGAAGCGCTTCTTCGCCACCGCTTTCAACCCCTACCGGCCCGAACTGCATTACATGCGCGGCCCCGGCCCCGCCTGGCGCGCCAAGCACGGCATGAATGCGCCGTTCCGGCTCAAGCCCCGCGACCTCTGAGCCCTTATCACCTGTCGGATTTTTGAAGACGCGAACGGCTTGCGCACGGTCCTGATTGCGCGCAACCATGGCCTGGTTCCACCTCTCGCCATGGAAGAACGCTGATGACGCGGCTGCGCAGTGCAATTCTGGACGACTATTTCAATCTCGCCCTCGAAGTCGCCGATTGGCAAAGCCTGTCCGACCGCATCGACGTCACCGTGTTCAGCCATCCCTTCGCCTCCGAGCAGGCCGCGGCGAGCGCGCTGGCCGATTTCGAGATCGTCTGCGCGATGCGCGAGCGCACCGCGTTCCCGAAGAGCCTGTTCGAGAGCCTGCCGAAGCTGAAGCTGCTGCTGACATCAGGCATGCGCAACGCCTCGATCGACATGGAGGCCGCCAAGGCGCGCGGCGTCACCATCGCCGGCACGCAATATTCACGCGATCCGACTGCGCCCCTCACCATGGGCCTGATCCTGGAACTGACCCGCGGCATCGGCCGCGAGAACGCGCGCATGCATGCGGGCGAGCCCTGGCAGACCTTTGCCGGCGTCGAGATCGAAGGATTGACGCTCGGCGTCGTCGGGCTCGGCAAGCTCGGCAGCAAGATGGCCGGCATTGCGAAGGCGTTCGGCATGAACGTGATCGCCTGGAGCCCGAACCTGACCCCGGAGAAGTGCAAGGATGCCGGCGTCGGCTACGCCACGAAGGAGGAGCTGTTCGCCAAGGCCGATATCGTCAGCATCCATGTGGTGCTGAGCGAGCGCTCGCGCGGGCTGGTCGGGGCTGCCGATCTCGCGCGGATGAAACCGACGGCCTTCCTCGTCAACACCGCGCGCGGGCCGATCGTGGACGAGCAGGCGCTGCTCGAGGCGTTGCAGCAGAAGAGGATTGCAGGCGCCGGCATCGACGTATTCTCGGTCGAGCCGCTGCCAACAGAGCATCCCTTCCGCAAGCTCGACAATCTCGTGCTGACGCCGCATCTCGGCTACGCCACCGAGGACGGCTTGCGCATCCACTACAGCCAGATGGTCGAGGCGATCGACGCCTTCACCAAGGGCGGCGAGCTGCCGCGGAAGCTGGCGTGATGCCTCAGGCCGCCGAGCGGTGGCTGGTGGGCTGCCGTGCCGCATCGGCAAAGCCGTCGCGCCAGGAGGCATGCGCCGGCAGCCAGCCGAGCTCGCGCTTGGCCTTGCCGTTGGAGGCTCCGCGCACCTCCGTCATCATCGCAACCATATGCTCGCCCGCAAGCAGGCGGCCGAGCCAGGCGGGAATGTGACGCGGCGGCTTGGCACCGAGCAATTCGGCCAGCGCGGGCAACCAATCCTTCACCTGCGCCGGATGATCGTCGACGATATTGTAGATGCTGCCGGCGCGCCCGCGTTCGAGCGCGGCAAGCGTGGCAGAGGCGGCATCTTCGGTGTGAATGAACGACCACGTGCCGCCGCCATCGCCGATCACCGGCACACGCCGGTGGCGCAGCTGGTCGATCATCGCAGGCGAGAGCGTGCCCGTGCCGGGTCCATAGAAGAATCCATAGCGCAGCACGATACCCTCCGGCTTCGTCGAAGCGGTGACGCTTCGCTCCAGATACCGGATTGCCTCAAGCGTGCGTCGCAGCTCTCGCGGCGGATGCGGGTCGAGCTCATCGGTCTCGGTCTTCACCGTTCCCCCGGCGCGACTGAAGGTCCAGCCGCAGAAGCTTTGCGCGATGAAGCGCCTGGCGCCGGCCTCGCGTGCGGCATTCAGCAGAATGTCGGTTCCGCGGGTGCGGAGCTCGTTGGTTCGCGCGAAGGCCCGATCGAAATGCCGGAGGTCCGTGGCGGCCGCGAGATCCGTCATCAGATCAATTCTTGCGAGGCCGATTCAGCGCACGGTGACCGGTGCGGGCAGCGGCGGCACCACTGTCGGCTGGGTGCCTCCGACCGGGCCGGCCTGCGCGGCCATCGGAGCGGGGCCGGCAGCGCCGGGCACGGGCGCGGCGGATGCGGTCGCAGTTCCCGGCGGCGGACCACCCGGCATCACGACCACGCGGGTGCCGACCTTGACGCGATCGAACAGGTCGGAGACGTCCTCGTTCAGCATGCCGATGCAGCCGGAGGACACGAACTTGCCGATGGTCGAGGGCTGGTTGGTGCCGTGGATGCGGTAGACGGTCGAGCCGAGATACATCGCGCGGGCGCCGAGCGGATTGCCGGGACCGCCGGCCATGAAGCGCGGCAGATAGGGCTGTCGCTCGATCATCTCGGTCGGCGGATGCCAATCCGGCCACTCGGCCTTGCGGGTGATCTTCTGCACGCCCGTCCAGGTGAAACCGTCGCGGCCGACGCGGACGCCGTAGCGGATCGCACGACCGTTGCCGAGCACGTAATAGAGGTAGGTATTCGGGGTATCGACGATGAGCGTTCCGGCCGGCTCCTTGGTCGCCAGCGAGACCTCCTGGCGGCGCAGGTTCTGCGGCAGCTGCGCCGGAGCGGCGTCAGGCTGCTCCTCGGGCGGCAGCGAGGCGATCGCCATCGGCCGGCCGTCGGCACCCACGGGCGGCTGACCGGCCTGGACCGTTCCGGTCGCGCCGGGACCACCGACCGCCTCGGGCGGACGCAGGCCGTCACTGCCGGGCGCCTGTGCCGGACGATCGGCGTAGATCACCGCGGGCGGGCCGGCAGGGCGGCCATAGCGCGGATCGTCGGGCGACGTCACGGGACCCTGCGGCGGCGCAGCCGAGTAGACGGGGGCACCTGCGGGACGGCCATAACGGGGATCATCCGGCGACATCACCGGACCCTGCGGCGGCGCGGCGGAATACACCGGGGGAGCGCCGGGCGGACGGCCGTAGCGCGGATCCGGGCCGGGCGGCGGCAGCGCTGCCTGCGGCATCGAATCGTCTTCATCGTCCATAGCGTCGAAATTCGGCGCGCGGTCGCCGGGCCGGTATTCGGCTGGCGCGCCATAGCTCGGCGCCTGCTGGACCGGATAGCTCTGAGCCTGTGCGAGCGAGGTTCCCGCCGCAGCGACTGTTGCGGCAGCGCATATCGTCAGAAAATGTTTGATCATCATCGCTCTTGTATAGTCCCCGGGCCCCGTCCGGACCGTTAACGGCCAGATGACGGAAGATAGCGGCACATTCAAGACATGACAGGCGGATTTGTGCCTGATTTGCCGATTTGTGATCCGCAAGACTACCGTTGCCTGGTTGCATCACGGGACGAAAATCAGCCCACGCCCGAGATTGCTGGACTAGCCGGCTCTGTTTTTTACGGAACGGCGCGGAATCGTTGCGGTATGTTCGAATCAGCCTGATTCGCCTCCGCTTTGAGCTTCGATCCCCCGCGTGGCGAACGCGGCAAGCAGTACCGTCACCGCGTTCAGATGGCTCATGGGCCCTGGCCACTTCGCCGCCGGGGCGGAAATTCGCAATCCCTCGATGCTTCCCGGCTTTCGCTTTCTGTTTGCCGCGATCCTGCTGTCAGCCTCCATCCTGGTATTCGGCCTGGGCGCCGCCGCGCTGCTGCGGGCGAGCCACGAGCAGTATGTCAGCAACCCCTCCTGGCGGAATGGTCCGCAGGAGCAGGTGTTTGCACAAGCTCCCGAGCCGGCCCAGCCGGTGCTCGCGGTCCTGCGCGCCGAGCCGGAGGCGGCCACCGATCCGACGCCGTCGCTGCGCGATCAAGTCCCGACCATCGCGCTGCCGATGAGCGAGCCCGAGCCGGTCGTCGTGGTGACAACCGAGACCGACGGTCAGCCGCAGGTCGTTGCAGCTCCGGCTGACGTCCCGGCCGAACCGGCCAATGTCGAGGCCAAGGCCGAGACGACGACGGACGCCGCGGCGCCGGCCTCAAGCAACACGCTTACTCCGGCCGACGCCAGCGCATCCATCGCCGAGGCCAAGCCGGTTTCGATCGCTCTCACAAGCAAACCAACACCTGCCGCCCCCAGCGCAGCCTCGGCTTCGTCCACGTTCGACATGGCGAGCGCGAAGTTCGCCGCATTGAATAACCTGGCGACCACGGCCTGGAAGGATCCGCCGGCGAAGGCCAAGGCCGACGCTAAGGCCGACAGCAGTTCGCCGGAGAGCAAGGCGACTAAGCCGCGGGCGCACCGGGTGAAGAAGCGCCGCCGCATTGTCCGGCGTCCGCCGCCGCCGGTTCAGCAACTCGATCCGTTCGGGCAGCCGCAACCCACGCTCGCCGCAACGACGACCGCGCGCGCACGCCAGTAGGGTTACGCCGGCCCCGTTGCGATTGGCGGTCCCTTTTCCTGGCCCCATTCTGACCATGAGCCGTCGTAGAGCGCGGTGTCGGTGATGCCGAGGCGATAAAGCGCCAGCGTCAGCACGCCGGCAGAGACCCCGGAGCCGCAGCTCGTCACAATCGGCGCATCGAGCTTGACGCCGGCGTTCGTGAAGGCGGCGCGGAGATCATCGAGCGGCTTCATCGTGCCGGTCGCGGCGTCGAACAGCAGGTTATAGGGCACGTTGCGAGCGCCCGGGATATGGCCGGAACGAATGCCCGCGCGCGGCTCCGGCGCCCGGCCCTCGAACCGGTCGGCGGCGCGCGCGTCGATCACCTGCTCGACACGGCTTTCGACGTTGGCGATCAATTGCTGCATGCTACGCACGCGCTTGGAATCGTAGCTCGCCTTGAACGTCGCGGGCTTCGGCTTCGCCTCGCCACTTTCGACCGGACGCCCCTCGGCGCGCCACTTCTTCAGGCCGCCATTGAGGATGCGCACATTGCCGTGGCCGAAGGCCAGGAACATCCACCACGCGCGGGGAGCAGCGACCCAGCCGCCGGCATCGTAGAGCACGACAGTATCGGCATTGGAGATGCCGAGTTGGCCGACGTCGCGGCCGAACTGCTCGGCGCTCGGATACATGTGCGGCAGCGGGTTGGAATGGTCCGAGACCGCATCGACGTCGAAGAACACCGCGCCCGGCAGATGCGCGGCGAGGTAATCGTCCTTCGGCAGCGGCAGCACGCCCGGCAGCTTGAAGCTGGCGTCGAGCACCTTGACGTTGGCATCGTTGATGTGGGCGGCGAGCCATTCGGTGGAGACGAGGGGATCGGTGGGGGTGGTCATTGGCTTTTCCTTGCAGTCATTACGGTGCGCGCGCAGCGCGAGAGAGTTTGATACGGCGCGCGGCAAATTCCGCTGTCATCGCCCGGCCAGTGCGCAATTGCGCACTAGGAACGGGCGATCCAGTACGCCGAGACGATTGTGCTTCAATCGATAGGCCGCGGCGTACTGGATTCCCCGCCTTCGGGGAATGACGCCGAAAATTGGAGCGGCAGCGCAGGACCCTCACCCCTTCTTCTTCGGCTCCCATTGCTCCACCGGCCCGCCGGCGTCGCGCCAGGCGGCGTAGCCGCCGGCGATGTGGGCGACGGGCTTGAGGCCCATGTCCTGCGCGGTCTTGGCGGCGAGCGCGGAGCGCAGGCCGCCGGCGCAATGGAAGACGAACTTCTTGTCCTCCTGGAACACCGGCTTGGCATAAGGGCTCTGCGGATCGATCCAGAATTCGAGCATGCCACGGGTGCAGGCGAACGCGCCGGGGATGCGGCCGTCGCGCTCGATCTCGCGGGGATCGCGGATATCGACGATAACGACGTCGCCGTTCTTCGAGATCTCGATGGCGTCCTTGGCGGTGAGCGTCTCGATCTCGGCATTGGCCTCGTCGATCAGCGCCTTGATGCCGCGGGTGATGGTCTGGGGCATGTGGCTCTCCCTCTTGTTGTCATTCCGGGGCGTGCGCAGCACGAGCCCGGAATCCATTTGTCTACACGTGCTGCGGCCCGATGGATTCCGGGTTCTCGCTGCGCGAGCCCCGGAATGGCAACAGCTAGTGCGTCAATTCCTTCATCGCACCCTCGAGCCCCTCGATCGTGATCGGATACATGCGGTTGGCGAAGATGCGTTTGATGATGGTGGTGGATTCCGAATAGTCCCAATGCTTCTGCTGCACAGGGTTGAGCCACACCGCATGCGGATAGGTGCGGATGATGCGGTCGAGCCAGACCGAGCCGGGCTCCTCGTTGACGTGCTCGACCGAGCCGCCGGGTACCATGATCTCGTAAGGCGACATCGAGGCGTCACCGACGAACACGATCTTGTAGTCGTGCGGGTATTTGTGCAGCACGTCCCAGGTCGGGGTGCGGTCGGTGAAGCGGCGCTTGTTCTGCTTCCACACGCCTTCATAGAGGCAGTTGTGGAAGTAGAAATATTCCATGTGCTTGAACTCGCTCTTCGCCGCCGAGAACAACTCCTCCACCTGCTCGATATGCGCGTCCATCGAGCCGCCGATGTCGAAGAACACCAGCAGCTTCACCGCGTTGCGGCGCTCGGGCCGCATGTGCACGTCGAGATAGCCGTGATTGGCCGTTTCGCGGATGGTGGTGTCGAGGTCGAGTTCATCAGGCGCGCCGGTGCGCGCGAATTTGCGCAGGCGCCGCAGCGCCACCTTGATGTTGCGGATGCCGAGCTCGACATTGCCGTCGAGGTCTTTGAACTCGCGCTTGTCCCACACCTTCACGGCGCGGTTGTTGCGGTTCTTGTGCTGGCCGATGCGTATGCCTTCGGGATTGTAGCCATGGGCGCCGAACGGCGAGGTGCCCGCCGTGCCGATCCATTTCGAGCCGCCCTGATGGCGGCCCTTCTGCTCCTCGAGGCGCTTCTTCAGGGTCTCCATGAGCTTGTCCCAGCCCATGGCCTCGATCTGCTTCTTCTCGTCGTCGGTCAGGTATTTCTCGGCGAGCTTCTTCAGCCATTCCTCGGGGATCTCGGCCCCCTCCATGGCGTCGAGCAGGCTTTCCAGTCCCTTGAACACGGTGCCGAAGACGCGATCGAACTTGTCGAGGTTGCGCTCGTCCTTCACCAGCGAGGTGCGCGACAGATAATAGAAATTCTCGACCGAATAGTCCGACAGATCAGCATCGAGCGCCTCCATCAGCGTGAGGTATTCGCGCAGCGTCACGGGGACCTGCGCATCGCGCAGAGAAGTGAAGAATTGCAGGAACATGGGTGACAGATTGCCCGTCGGGGGGCGAACGTCAAGGGGCGGAGGCCACTGCTCTGCGCTGGACCGGGAGGCTTTTTGCTCTAGAATTGGCGGTCTCACGGGGTTGTTTTGGGGACGTTTGCAATGGGAATTCTCGCAGCGCTCATCATTGGCGCGATCGCAGGCTGGCTTGCCGGCAAGATTGTCCACGGGGCGGGATTTGGGCTGATCGGCAACATCGTCGTCGGCATCATCGGTGCACTCGTGGCCGGCTGGATTCTGCCTCAGCTGCACATCCAGCTCGCAACGGGCACGGTCGGAGCCATCGTGGATGCCACGATCGGCGCGGTGATTGTGCTCGTCATCCTTTCGCTGATAAAACGGGTCTGAAAGCCTGACCGAACCAGGAACGGCCGCCACGCGCGGCCGTTCCCATGTCGCGACCGGGGCAATGCCGGGACGACGACCAACAAGGACGCGCGATGAAATTTACCGGCACCAAGGACTATGTTGCGACCGACGATCTCAAGGTCGCGGTCAATGCCTCGATCGTGCTGGAGCGCCCGCTGCTCATCAAGGGCGAGCCCGGCACCGGCAAGACGGTGCTGGCGGAGGAAGTGGCGAAGGCGCTGAACGCCCCGCTTCTGACCTGGCACATCAAGTCCACCACCAAGGCACAGCAAGGCCTCTACGAATACGACGCGGTGTCGCGCCTGCGCGACAGCCAACTCGGCGATGCGCGCGTGTCCGACATCAAGAACTACATCAAGCGCGGCAAGCTGTGGGATGCCTTCACCGCCGAGCAGCGCCCGGTGCTGCTGATCGACGAGATCGACAAGGCCGATATCGAATTCCCGAACGATCTCTTGCTCGAGCTCGACCGCATGGAATTCCATGTCTACGAGACCGGCGAGACGATCAAGGCCAAGCAGCGCCCGATCATGATGATCACCTCCAACAACGAGAAGGAGCTGCCGGACGCGTTCCTGCGCCGCTGCTTCTTCCACTACATCAAGTTCCCCGATGCCGATACCATGACCCGGATCGTCGATGTCCACTTCCCCGGCATCAAGAAGCGGCTGGTCGAGGAAGCCCTGCGCATCTTCTTCGAGGTCCGCGAAGTGCCCGGGTTGAAGAAGAAGCCGTCGACCTCGGAGCTGCTCGACTGGCTCAAGCTGCTGCTCAACGAAGACATGAGCGTCGAGCAGTTGCGCGAACGCGATCCGCGCAAGCTGATCCCGCCGCTGCACGGTGCGCTGCTCAAGAACGAGCAGGACGTGCATCTGTTCGAGCGGCTGGCGTTTCTGAGCCGACGGGAAGTGTAGACAACGGCTCTGCACGCTCGCAATCGCAAGGCGAACGCGCGACGAGCGAACCTGCCTGGACCGGGGGCCCGATCACAGCAGGACAATTCCGTAGTCCTGGCGATCGCTGCTGTTTCGCAACGGGCCAGAAATCCGTCGCGGGCATATGCCGCAAGCCTTCGCGTTGCCGAATTCGTCACCCGGAGCTCAAGCTCGGACGTCCGGGCTGCGACGAGCACTGGTGTTGCGTTGCCTGGCTTTCCGGCGATCACCAGCTTTTCCACAACGCTCTCGACATTGCGCGATACGCGCGCGAGCTTCCTTGGCGCCGGACCACTCATCGGTGTCGAAGGCCCGTTCCCATTTGCCGGCAAATGGTCGTTCGATATGCCGGCGACGCCGCCCTGCTCCTCGGCCGGCAACGGTCGGCGACCAGTTCGTCGAACCTGTTCTCGGTAACGCCGTCGGTCCTTTCTCTCCTCGTTCCAATCGCGAATACGCTCAACACGGGCAACGATCGGCACGGCCCCCGCGTCACGCTCGCGGGAGGTCCGAGGCCAGGTAGGCCACCCGGCCATCCGCAGACCGGTACGCGAACGGGATCTCTGGGCGATTTCGAGCCGCCCTCGCGCAACCGGATGCTCGGCGGTGACCTGCCCTTCGCCAAATCCACTGGTTGCGCACCGGGAGCCACGCTAGAATTCCCCCATGACAGTGACCGACATTGCGAGCCGAACCTATAATCACAGCTGGCGGCTGGATCCCATCATCCGCAGCCTGCTTGATACCGACTTCTACAAACTATTGATGTTGCAAATGATTCGGGAATCTTACCCGCATCAGCAGGTGACATTCTCGGTCATCAACCGATCGCGCCATGTGCGGCTCGCCGAAATCATCGACGAGGGCGAGCTGCGCGCCCAGCTCGACCACGCCCGCACCATCCGCTTCACCAAGAAAGAGCTGATCTGGCTTGCCGGTAACACTTTCTATGGCAAGACCCACATGTTCTCGGCGGACTTCATCCGCTGGCTCGCCGAATTCCGGCTGCCCGAATACGAGCTGCGCAAGGTCGAAGGCCAGTACGAGCTGCACTTCCACGGGCCGTGGAGCCATACCACGATGTGGGAGATTCCTGCGCTCGCCATTCTCAACGAATTGCGCTCGCGCGCAGCGATGAAGGGCCGCGGCCGCTTCGAGCTCGACGTGCTCTATGCCCGCGCCAAGGCCAAGCTTTGGACCAAGGTGGAGCGGCTGCGCAAACTGGATGGCTTGCGGCTCTCCGATTTCGGCACCCGTCGCCGCCATGGCTTCCTTTGGCAGCGCTGGTGCGTGGAGGCCGTGAAGGAAGGCCTGGGCCCGTCCTTCATCGGCACCTCCAACGTGCTGCTCGCGATGGACAATGATCTCGAAGCCATCGGCACCAATGCCCATGAACTGCCGATGGTCGCCGCGGCGCTCGCCAAGGACGACGAGGAATTGCGCTGGGCGCCCTATCGCATCCTCGACCAGTGGCGCCAGACCTATGGCGGCAACCTCCTGATCGCGCTGCCCGACGCTTTTGGCACCAAGGCGTTCCTGCGCGATGCGCCGGAATGGGTTGCAGACTGGACCGGCTTCCGCCCCGACAGCGCGCCGCCGATCCAGGCCGGCGAGGAGATCATCAAATGGTGGGAGCAGAAGGGCCGCAATCCCAGGGACAAGCTGCTGGTGTTCTCCGACGCGATGGACGTTGGCTCGATCGAGGAGACCTACCACCACTTCACCGGCCGGGTGCGGCTCTCGTTCGGCTGGGGCACCAATCTCACCAATGATTTCGTCGGCTGCACGCCGGACGGATCGTTCAATCTCGATCCGATTTCGCTGGTCTGCAAGGTGTCATCGGTCGACGGACATCCGGCCGTCAAGCTCTCCGACAATCCCGAGAAGGCGACCGGCCTGCCTTCGGAGATCGAGCGCTATTTGCGCGTCTTCGGCGACGCCGGCCGCGTGCGCAAGCCGGTGCTGGTCTAGCGGCAGGGCAATCTCTCCATCGGGTAAACCACTTGGGGCGAATGCGCGACATCGGCTCGCCGATGTCGCGTCAGTTCCGGTTCGACGGCATTTGCAACGATCTGCCAGCATCCGCTTCACAACGCCTTCACCCTGCGACGCAGTCTCCCGGCATTTTCAAGTCGAGTTAAGCACCTTTCGCGCGTAATCCGCGTTATGAGCGGATCGCTCCGCTGGGGTCGTTGAGCGACTTGGGGAAACGCAACGTGTTTCGCAGAACAGCGCCGTCAACGAAGGGACGCAACTTCCTTCACGTCGTCAAACTCGTCTCGCCTTTCGTCACGGTCGTTCTGCTGCAGGCGGCGATCGCCGGATTCAGCCTGGAGGTTATGTCCTCGGTCCGCGCCTATGTCGCGGGCGAAGCGCTATGGTCGCGCTCGCAGAAGAACGCCGTCTATTTCCTCAATCTCTATCTGCATTCGGGCGACGCCAGCCAGTTTGCGCAATATCAGACCTCGCTGGCCGTTCCCATCGGCGACGAGTTCGCGCGCTGGGCACTCGAGCGCGATCCGGTCGACGTCGAGGCCGCCCGCATCGGCTTCCTGCAAGGCGGCAACCATCCCGATGACGTGCCGGGACTGATTTGGCTGTTTCGCTACTTCAAACAGGTCAGCTTTCTCAAGGAAGCGATCCGCGAGTGGGCCGCCACCGACCCCATGCTGCTGGAGCTGAGCGTGTTCGGCGAGGTCATCCGGTCAGAGTCGAAGAACGGGCCGGTTCAGGACGGCAAGCGCCGGCAATTGTTGTCGTCGCGGCTGTCGGAGCTCAACACTCAGTTCACGGTGCACGCCAACCGGTTCTCCACCGTTCTCGGTGAAGGCTCGCGCGCCATCAAGATGACGCTGACTGGCGTCAATATCGTCACAGCCGCGACGCTGATCCTGCTCCTGATCTGGCACACGCGGCGATTGGTGCTGCAACGACAGGCGTTCGAGGATGCCCTGCATGCCGAGAAAGAGCGCCTGGCCTGGCAGGCGTCGCACGACTGGCTGACCGGCCTGTCCAACCGTCGCGCCTTCGAGGCCCGCCTGCAAAGCGAGTTGGACGACACCGCGGCGGGTTCGGTGGGCCTGATCCTGCTCGATCTCGACCAGTTCAAGGACGTCAACGACAGTTGCGGTCACCTCGCCGGCGACCGTCTGCTCCGCCAGATTTCGCGCCTCCTGCTACAGGAGCGGCGGTCGCATGACCTGGTGGCCCGGCTCGGCGGTGACGAATTCGGCTTAATCCTTCCCCGATGCACGCCGTACGACGCCGTGGATATCGCCGAACGGCTGCGCCGGTCGCTCGAGCTATCCGTCTTCGCCTGGGACGATCGTTGCTTTGCAGTGACGGCCAGCATCGGCGTTGCCTGCATCACCGACGGCAACGCCACGCTCGAGGACGCGATGCGGCGCGCGGATGCCGCCTGCTATCGCGCCAAGGAGAACGGACGCAACCGTGTTCAGGTCGACAACGGGACGACGGACGTCGTCGTCGTCACCTCGCGGCAGCGCAAGGCCGCCAGCGCATAGCAGCGCTCAGCACGTTATCGCATTGGCAGAATCCCGAGCCCCGCGAGATGCGCATCCAGAAATTGTTCGACCTGCTGGCGCAGCATCTGCGGCGGTACGGCCACCATGCGCTCTTCGAGGCCGAGCGAGATGATCCCGTGCACGGCGGAAAACAGGGTGCGTGACAGCAGCGCGATCTGCACGTCGTCTGCCTTCGGAAGCAGCCGCACCAGGGGCGCATGCATCAGCGCGAAGGCCTCCATCACCATCTGAAGGATGTCATCGGGGTAAGGGCGGTCGTCCTCCATCCGATGTTCGAACAGCGAGCGCAGCAGATTGGCGTGCTCCGCGAAGAATTCGAGGTAGGTCGCAGCCAGCCCATAGAGCTGGCGAACCGGATCCTCGGCTGGAACTTGGCCCAGCCGCACCGTTAGGACATTAACGGTCTCCCGATTCACGGTCAGGATTACGCCGTCGAAGTCGCCGAACTCGTTATAGACACTTCCAACCGAGCAGCCGGCGGCGTCAGCGACGTCCCGGACTTTCAACGATTTCAGCCCTTTAGTGGCAATAATGCTGCGAGCGATCTCCACGATCTGCTGCCGCCGTCGAGTTTTTTTGCGGTCTCGCAACGATTCGTCTTGAACATTGTTCATTTTCGGGCTACTCATCTGAACAATGTTCAAGTTAGCCCGGAGACCTTCAAAATGCAAACCCTCGCTGTTGATATCGCCTTCACCTTCGTCGATGACGCCACAGCTCTCGTGACCGGATTTGGCCGCGCGCTCCTGCGGCTCGCAATGGGGCCGATCGATCGCATCGCAAATGCCTGCGACATTGCAGGCGTCCTGACTGAGCGCCGCGCGACCTTCCGGATGTGGCGGGCCAACCGCCGCGTTCGTCATGAGGGCCGCCGCTTTAACCTGCTCGGCCGCCTCTCGCCCTTTCGCCGCCTCGCCCATCTCACCTGAGGCGCGCACGCCTCCTTGCCGGAGCGTGATAGAGCCGCGACCAACCATTTGCGAACCAAATGTCGCCACGCGGAGACCAACAGGATCGGAAGGCAAAGAGCAGGCCGGGGACGATCGTCGTCAACCCGCAAATGCCCGTCGCATCTCCTCCGGTCCCGACGCCCATCGGACAATGAAACAACCTCAGACAGCGTTTCCAAAACAGGACTAGTCATGATCAGGGATTTGATGTCGTCACGCCGCTTCGCGCCGCTGTTCTGGGCGCAATTCTTCTCGGCGCTGAACGACAACGTGCTCAAGAACGCACTCGTCATCATCCTGCTTTACAGTGCCGCGACCGGCCACGGAGATGCGCTGGTGACGGTCGCGGGCGCCGTCTTCATCTTCCCCTACTTCATCCTGTCCGGGCTCGGCGGCCAGCTCGCCGACAAATATGTCAAATCCGTCGTCGCAAGGCGGCTCAAATTCGCCGAGATCTTTGCCGCGGGCTTTGCCGCGGCCGGTTTCTTCCTGCACTCGGTGCCGCTGCTGTTCGCAGCGCTCGCACTGTTCGGCGTCATCGCCGCGCTGTTCGGTCCCGTGAAATACGCGATGCTGCCGGACCAGCTCGAGCTCGGCGAGCTCGCGACCGGCAACGCGCTGGTCGAAGGCGCGACCTTCATGGCCATCCTGCTCGGCACCGTTGCCGGCGGCCAGTTCGTGGCCGGCTCCGCGCATATGGGCTGGGTCGCATCGGCCGTGGTCGTGCTGGCCCTGCTGTCCTGGGCCTTCGCCTCCCGCATTCCCGCGACGACGCCGTCCGCACCCGATCTGCCGGTCAACGGCAATCCCTGGACCTCGACGCTCGGCCTGTTGAAGACCTTGCACGCCGACCACCGGCTGTGGGACGGCACCGTGATCGTCTCCTGGTTCTGGCTGGTGGGCGCCATCGTGCTCTCGCTGCTGCCGGCGCTGGTCAAGGAGGTCATCGGTGGCACCGAGGGCGTGGTGACGTTGTGTCTCGCGATCTTCGCAATCGGCATTGCCATCGGCTCGCTGTTCGCCGCGAATCTGAGCCATGTTCGCCCGAACCTCGCGCTGGTGCCGATCGGCGCCATCATGATGGGGTTTGCCGGCCTCGACCTCGCCTGGGCGATCGGCGTGACCGCCAAGGGCCAGGACATCACCGCCGCCGACTTCGCGACCTCGTTCGCGGGCCTGCGCATGCTGGTCGATTTCGTCGCCTTCGCATTCGGCGGCGGGCTGTTCGTCGTGCCTTCCTTCGCCGCCGTCCAGGCCTGGTCCGCCCCCTCCGAGCGCGCCCGCATCATCGCCGCCGGAAACGTGCTGCAGGCCGCCTTCATGGTAGCCGGCTCGCTGTTCGTCGCGCTGTTGCAGGCCGGCGGATTGCACATCGGCTGGATTTTCTTCGGCCTCGGCGTCGCCAGCTTCGGCGCAGTCTGGTTCGTGCTGACGAAGTGGGGCAAGGAAGGCGTTCGCGACTTTGGCGGGCTGCTGTTCCGCGCGCTGTTCCGCACCGAGGTCCGCGGGCTGGAGAACCTGCCGCCTGCTGGCACGCGCATGCTGATCGCGCCCAACCATGTCAGCCTGATCGACGGCCCGCTGCTGCACGCCGTGCTGCCGATCGACGCGAGCTTCGCGGTTGATACCGGCATCGCCAAGGCCTGGTGGGCCAAGCCGTTCCTGCGGGTGGTCAAGCACTACACCATGGACCCCAGCAAGCCGCTGGCCGCGCGCGACCTCATCAAGCTCGTCGCCGCCGGAGAGCCGGTGGTGATCTTCCCGGAGGGACGCATCACCGTCTCCGGCTCGCTGATGAAGGTCTATGACGGCACCGCGATGATCGCGGACAAGGCCGACGCGGTCGTCGTCCCGATCCGCATCGAAGGCGCCCAACGCTCGCATCTCAGCTATCTCAACGGCAGCCAGATCAAGCGCACGTGGTTTCCGCGGGTGACCGTCACCATCCTGCCGCCGGTTAAGCTGCCGGTCGATCCGTCGCTCAAGGGCAAGACGCGCCGCAATGCCGCGGGCGCAGCACTTCAGGACGTGATGATCGACGCCATGGTGAAGAACGCCATGCTCGATCACACTCTCTTCGAAGCGCTCGGACACGCCTATCGCGACCGCGACACCGGCAAGGTCATCGTCGAGGACGCGCTCGGCACCAAGCTGACCTATCGCAAGCTGATCCTGGGCGCCCAGGTCTTGAGCCGCAAGCTGGAGAACGGCACCGCTGTCGGTGAGAATGTCGGCGTGCTGCTGCCGAATTCCGCAGGAGTCGCCGTCGTCTTCATGGCGCTGCAGAATATCGGCCGGGTGCCGGCGATGCTGAACTTCTCGGCCGGCCCGGTCAACGTGCTCGCCGCCATGAAAGCCGCGCAGGTCAAGACCGTGCTGACGTCGAAAGCCTTCATCGAGAAGGGCAAGCTCGACAAGTTGATGGCCGCGATCTCCGCAGAGGCCCGAATGGTCTATCTCGAGGACGTCCGTGCTTCGATCGGCACGGCCGACAAGATCAAGGGCCTGCTCGCCGGTACCACGCCGCGCGTCGTCCGCCAGGCGGGCGATCCGGCCGTCGTGCTGTTCACGTCGGGCTCGGAAGGCACGCCGAAGGGAGTGGTGCTGTCCCACCGCAATATCCTTGCCAACGCCGCACAGGCGCTGGCGCGGGTCGATGCCAACGCCAATGACAAGGTGTTCAACGTGCTGCCGGTGTTCCATTCTTTCGGGCTGACCGGCGGAATGGTGATGCCGCTGCTCGCGGGCATTCCGATCTACATGTACCCCTCGCCGCTGCACTACCGGATCGTTCCCGAGCTGATCTACCAGACCGGCGCCACGATCCTGTTCGGCACCGACACGTTCCTCACCGGCTATGCACGCTCGGCCCATGCCTACGACTTCCGCACCCTGCGTCTGGTGATCGCCGGCGCCGAGGCGGTCAAGGATCGCACCCGGCAGGTCTTCATGGAGCGTTACGGCATCCGCATCCTCGAAGGCTATGGCGTCACCGAGACCGCGCCGGTGCTGGCGATGAACACGCCCATGGCCAATCGTCCCGGCACGGTCGGCCGCCTGTCGCCGCTGATGGAAAGCCGCCTCGACCCCGTCCCCGGCATCGAGGAAGGTGGACGCCTGTCGGTGCGCGGACCGAACGTGATGCTCGGATACTTGCGGGCCGAAAATCCGGGCGTTCTCGAACCGCTCGCCGAGGGTTGGCACGACACCGGCGACATCGTCGCGATCGACCCGGCCGGCTTCATCACCATCAAGGGACGCGCCAAGCGCTTTGCCAAGATCGCCGGCGAAATGGTCTCGCTGTCGGCGGTCGAGAACATCGCGACGACGCTGTGGCCGCAGGCCGCATCGGTCGCGGTGTCGATCCCGGACCCGCGCAAGGGCGAGCGCATCGTGCTGCTGACGACGGAAAAGAACGCCGAGCGTAGCGCCATGCAGGGCCACGCAAAGACGATCGGCGCGTCCGAGCTGACCGTTCCCGCAGCGATCATGGTGGTCGACAAGGTGCCATTGCTCGGCACCGGCAAGACCGACTACGTCACCGCAACGACGATGGCCCGCGAGCAGGCATCCGCGCCGGAGCGCGAGGTGGCGTAAGAGAGATGCACGAGGCGTCTCAATCAAGCGAGGCGCGATGCCCTGGAGTGGTTCTGCTTCACGGCATCGCGCGCACCTCGGCGTCCCTGATCAGACTGGAACGGGCGCTCCGGGCCAGCGGCTTTGCAACGCTCAACATCGACTATGCCAGCCGCCGCAAGACGATCACGGCGCTCGCGGACGATATTCACCTGGAAGTCGCCCGCTTCGCCGAGCGTGAGGCGCCGCTGCATTTCGTCGCGCATTCGATGGGCGGTCTGGTGACGCGCGCCTATATCGCGAAATATCGTCCGGACCGGCTTGCCGGCGTGGTGATGCTGGGCACGCCAAACGGCGGCAGCGAGGTCGCCGATCTCCTGAGCGGATATCGCCTCTACAGCGCATTCTACGGACCCGCCAGACTCGAGCTCACCACCACGTCCACGCGCCGGTCTGACGTCCTGCCCGCGGCGGACTATCCCGTCGGCGTGATCGCGGGAAACCGCTTCATCGATCCCGTCGCCGGCCTCTTGGTTCTGCCGAAGCCAAATGACGGACGGGTCTCAGTGCAAAGCGCGATGGTCGCCGGCATGGCCGACCATATCGTCGTGAAGGCGTCCCATACCGGACTTCCGCGTCACGCCGCCGCCATCGAACAGACCATCGCTTTCCTGCGCGATGGCCGCTTCCGCACCATCTGAATCAAGAACCGGCATCGCTGCGTCGCTCCTGCGCGTAACGCACCAGTGCCGCAAAGCGATAGATGCCGTGCACGAACTTGCCGTACGGCATGGTGACGAACAGCGCGAACACTGCACCCAAATGCAGCGCCAGCAGCGGCCCCATGGCTGCAGTCTCGCGCAGAATCAGAAGCAGCATGCCGATGAAGCCGGTGAGGAATAACATGGCGATAAAGCCGACATCCATGCCATAGCGCTGCTCGTCGAGCAGCGCCGGATCGCGCCGCATCTTGGCGACGAACAGGCCGATCGGCCCGATGATCAGACCGATGCCACCGAGCGTGCCGAGCACCACCGGCAGATCCCACCACGGATACGGCGCCTCGCGCCCGAGCAGATAGTGATACAGCGTGGCGACCGAGGTCGCGGCGAAGCAGAGCAGGAAGCCGTAGAAGGTCAGGTGATGGAAAAGCTTGCGCCGGTCGGTCGGCTTGTCATCCTCATTGTAGCAGCCGACGCCGCCACCATGGAGATAGCGCAACTCACCAGCGTCCCGCATCGCCTGAAAGATCGAGCCACCGTCCGCACGGCCGCCGATCGGTGGACCGATATCCCGCCAGAACGCGCGCACGCTCATCACCAGCGCGAAGATCGCATAAAGGAAGGCCGCGCTGAACAACGCCGCCATCGCGTTGTGCGGCATCAACTTGTAGAAAGCGCCGGGGCCGGTGTGCACGCCGAACAGCACGGTGCGGTCGTTCAGGGCCGCGAAGCCGAGGATGAAGGCGGCCATGCTGAGCGCGGCGACGATGCTGATGACGAGACCGTTACGCGCGAAGACACCGGACAGCGCCTGCGGCCAGGCATAGGCCGCGTAGGATTCCGCGCGCGCGATCGCCAGCGTCTGCGGAACGTTGACGTTGAATTCGTGCGGCGGCGAGAACTGGCAGTCGACGTAGCAGGCGCCGCAGCCATGGCAGAGATTGGCGAGATAATTGAGGTCGCCGTCGGAAAAGGCGCGACGCATCTCCATGGCGGGAAATACCGCGCAAAGACCCTCGCAGTAACGGCAGGAATTGCAGACCGTCATCAGGCGGTCGGCTTCGTCCAGAATTTTGGTTCCGTGCATGGCTTTACTTCGTCAGGCCTTTGCTCTCGAGCCATTTCTGGATCAGGGCTGCGACCTCGAGGTTGTTCTTGTCCATCATCACCATATGCGAATTGCCCTTGATGCCGGCCTGCGGGAGATCGACGATGCCGACGCTGCCCCCGGCCGCCTTGACGGCGTCCGCAAAGGCGATGCCGTTGGCGCGGATCTTGGGCCAGCGCGAATCGCGCTCGATATAGTCGCCGTAGATGATGAGGGTCGGAATGTTCTTCAGCACATCCGCTTTGGCGGGATCGCCGATGCCGGCCGGCTCGATCGCAATCAGCGCCTTCACCTTGTCGGGGCGGGCTTGCGCGACCTTGAAGCCGAAGGTGCCGGCTTGGCTGTGGAACAGCAGCACCGAGGGGCCGACGCGATCGATCTCGGCGATATAGGCGGCGATGGTCGCATCGTCGGTCGTGGTCCAGCGGGGCACGTTCTGCTTGACGAAATTCTCGTAACCCTCGACGGGGAATTGGTTGCCCGGCAACAATTTTCGCTTGGCGGGATCGGGATCGTAGGAGTTCGGTCCATCGCCGATGCGGAAACGCTCGAACGGATTGGCCGTGGTCAGGAAGACCGGCTCGCTCTTGAAAATATCGGGGTACTGCGCCCAGCCCGCGCGTCCGCGCTCTACCGCGTCGGAGTTATAGACCGCCCACCCCTTGCGCAGAAAATAATTCAGCCAGCCTTCGCGTCCGTCAGGCGTGGTCTCGTAGGTGACGCCGGTCAATCCGCCGCCGTGCCACATCAGCAAAGGATAGGCACCCTTCTCGTTTGCCGGCAGGAAATACTGCACGTACATCTGCTCGACCTGATACGTGCCGTTGGGATCGACCTTGGCCGGCACTCCGCCGGGCGCGAACACGACCTCCCTCACCGGCTTACCGGAGATTTCGACAAGACGCCCACCGACATGGAACGAACCCATGTCTCGCAGCGTGATCGGCTCGGCCGCGTGGGCGTGGCCGACGATCAGCAGCGCCGCGATCGAGGCAATGGCAATGCGTGACATGGTTCCTCCCTCGTGTCTTTTCTTCGTCCTAGTTCTTGGCGTGGCGTGCCGCTTCCCGTCCTGCGATCCGCCCGAACACGCTGCCGATGGTCATGCCTATGCCGGCGGCATAGCCCTTGCCGAGCACGTTGCCGGCCATGATCTCGCCGGCCGCGAACATGTTGGCCGACGGCTTGCCGTCAGCCATCAGCATCCGCGCCTCCCTGGTCACGCGCGTGCCGAGATAAGTGAAGGTGATGCCGGGCCGCACCGGATAGGCAAGGTAGGGCGGCGTCTCGATCCGCCGCGCCCAATGGGTCTTCGGCGGTGTGATGCCTTCGGTGCGGCAATCGTCCAGAATGGTGTGGTCGAAGGTGCCGGGCCGCACCGCGGCATTGAATTCGGTGATGGTCTTTTCCAGCGCGGCCGGATCGAGCTCGAGCTTGCCGGCGAGCTCGGCAATCGTCTGCCCTGCGATCGGCGGGAACAGCGTCGGCATGAAGCTCGTGACCACGGTGGAATCGAATATGATGTAGGCGATCTGGTCGGGTTGCGCGGCCACCAGCCGGCCCCAGATCGCGTAACGCTTCGGCCAGATGTCCTCACCTTCATCATAGAAGCGCTGCGCGTGCTTGTTGACGACGATGCCGAACACAACGGAGTCGTGGCGCGTGATGATGCCACCGTCGAATTTCGGCGCGCGCGCGTCGATCGCGACCGCATGGCATTGGGTGGGATCGCCGACCTCCTGCACGCCCTTGGCGAGCAGCATCTTCAGGATTGAGCCGCGGTTATAGGGCGTGCCGCGGATCAGGAAATTGTCGGCGGCCTCGCCCCAATATTGCTTCAGCCATTCGATGTTGGCCTCGAACCCGCCGGCGGCGGCGACCAGTGACGTCGCGCGTATCTCGGTGTCGCCCTTGATAGGCCGCTTGAGGCAGGCGGCGAGAAACATGCCGTCCTCGATCACGAGGTCGGTGACCTCGGCGTCGTATTCGACTTCGACGCCGAGCTTCTCGGCGGTGAGATAAAGTGCGTTCAACATCGCGCGGCCGCCCCCGAGAAAGAAGGAGTTGGTGCGACCGAGGCTCAGCGTGCCGCCAAGCGAGGGCTGCCAGCGCACGCCCTGCTCGACGATCCAGTTCAAAATGTCCTTGGACTCGCGGATCATGTGCCGGGCGAGTATCTCGTCGGTCTGGCCGCCGGTGACGCGCAGGAGATCCTCCCAGAACTCCTCCTCGGTGTAGGGGCCGGTGAGGATTTCGGTCGCCTCGTCATGCGCGCAGCGCATGTTGCGGGTGTGGCGCGTGTTGCCGCCACGATAGAATTTTGGCGCGCCTTCGAGCACCAGCACCGACGCACCACCGCGTCGCGCGCTGATCGCCGCACACAGTGCCGCGTTGCCGCCGCCGATCACCAGCACATCGTATTTTCCGCTCATGCCGTCTGCCCGATGCGACGAAGTTGGAGACATTCTGCCCGCCGGCGGCCCCGGTCAATGTGGCTGGCCATTGCGCACCTTTGTATACAAAGATATACACACGTCCGGCAAGCGCCGTCCCTGCATGGGCAGGATGCGCGTGGCGAGCCCACGAGGATGGATGGCAAGACGCCCGACAAAGGCAGGCGGCTCGATCGCGCGCGGCGGCGGCGTGGCGCTCGGCGAAGCCGTGTTCCGCTCGCTCTGCGAGGCGCTGCAGGCCGGCAGCTATCGCGCTGGCGACCGCCTGCGCGAGGAAGAGGTCGCCCAGCGGCTGAAGGTCAGCCGCACGCCGGTGCGGGAGGCTCTGGGCCGGCTTGCGGCCCGCGGGTTCGTCGAACCTGCCGGCGGCCGCGGCCTGATCGTACGCAACCTCGACATCTCTGAGGTACTCGAACTCTATGCGATGCGCGAGATCATGGAGGGCGCCGCCGCCCGACTTGCCGCCGAGCACGCCTCGGCGCCCGAGGTCGATGCACTCAGGGATATCGAGCAGGCTTTCGTCGAAGCGTCCGAGACCGACGCGGGCGAGATGGCAGGAGAAATGGCAAGGCTCAACCGCGCCTTCCACGAAGCGATCTGCCGCGCCGCGCGCAACCGCTATCTCGACAACGCTTCGCGGGAATTGCAGGACTGGATCGCTCTGCTCGGTCCGACTACGTTCACCGTATCGGGCCGCCCTTCGACCAGCCACGGCGAGCACCAGGCCATCATCGACGCCATCGCGGTTCGCGACGGCGGCAAAGCGGAGCAGCTTGCGCGTGCACACATCGGCGAAGCGCTGCGCTGTCGGCTGAAGCTGTTGCAAAAGCAGTAGCAGAACGCCGCGCTCAGGCGACCAGTTCCGCGACGATCGCCTTCAACACGTCCCGCACATCGCCTGGACTGAGCCGCACCTGCAGTCCGCGCTGACCGCCATTGACGTACACTTGGTCATGTGCGAGCGCGCTCTGCTCGATCACGGTGCGCACGGGCTTCCGCTGCCCGAACGGGCTGATACCGCCAACCTTGTAGCCGGTGAGGCGCTCGGCCTCAGGCGGCTTCATCATCTGCGCCGACTTGCCGCTAACAGCAGCGGCGAGCTTCTTCATCGAGACTTCCTGATCGGACGGGACGATCACGCAGACCGGCTTGCCGTCGACCAGCGCCATCAGCGTCTTCAACACGCGCGCGGGGTCCTCGCCGAGTGCGGCAGCCGCCTGGAGGCCGATGCTTTCGGCGTCGGGATCGTAGTCGTAAGAGTGGACGGAGAAGGCTACACTGGCGGCTGTGAGGGCGCGTGTGGCGGGGGTGGCTTTGGACATATGCGATGTCTAGCACCGCCGCTGCGAGGAGCGAAGGGACGAGTACGGCGCAGTCTCTCCCCGAGTCGTCCTGGCGAAAGCCAGGACGCATTACCCAGGGAGGCGTTTGGCGAAGACCAGTCGTTCGATACTACTATCACCCGAAATCGATAGATTCCGCGGTATGGGTCCTGGCCTTCGCCAGGACGACACTGAGGGTTGGCAACGTCGTGCCGCCACAACACCACCGAGCGCCTACTCGGCCGCGTCCCGCAACTCGGCGCGCTCGGCTCTCGCCGCGCAGAACTTGAACTCCGGGATCTTGCCGAATGGATCGAGCGCCGGGTTGGTCAGGAGATTGGCCGCCGCCTCCGCGTAGCAGAACGGCATGAACACCATGTTCTCGGGCACGTCGCGGTCGGAGCGGACCTTGACCTCGACGGCGCCGCGGCGGGTCTCGAGCCGGATGAAATCGCCCGGCGCGAGCTTCTTCCTGTGCATGTCCTTCGGCGACATGAACGCGACCGCCTCCGGCTCGATCTGGTCGAGCACCTGCGCGCGGCGGGTCATCGAGCCAGTGTGCCAATGCTCGAGCACGCGGCCGGTCGAGAGCACCATCGGATACTCGGCGTCGGGAATCTCGTCCGGCGGGATGACGTGGGCCGGAACGATCTTGCCGCGGCCGCTCGCGGTCGGAAATCCCGTGGTGAAGATGATCTCGTTGCCGGGCACGTCGGGACCGTCGACGGGATAGGTGACCGCGCCCTCGCGGACCAGACGTTCCCAGGTGATGTTCTTCAGCGACGGCATCAACTCCGCCATCTCGGTGAAGACCTCGCCGGGACCAGCATAATTCCACGGCAGCCCCATGCGCTTGCCGATCTCCTGGATGATCCAGAGATCCTGCCGCGCATCGCCCGGCGGCTTGATCACCTGGCGCGCGAGCTGCACGCGACGATCGGTGTTGGTGAAGGAGCCTTCCTTTTCGGCAAACGCCGAGGCCGGCAGGATGACGTCGGCGTGGAATGCGGTCTCCGTGACGAAGAGGTCCTGCACCACGAGATGATCGAGCATGGCAAGCGCCTGGCGCGCGTGCTGGAGATCGGGATCGGACATCGCGGGGTTCTCGCCCTCGATATACATGCCCTTGATCTCGCCGGCATGGATCGCGTTCATGATCTCGACCACGGTCAGGCCGCGCACGGGATCGAGATCCTGGCCCCACAGCTTCTCGAAGGCACCGCGCATGTCGTCGCGGCCGACCGGCTGATAGTCCGGCAGGAACATCGGGATCAGACCGGCATCGGAAGCGCCCTGCACGTTGTTCTGGCCGCGCAGCGGATGCAGGCCGGTGCCGGGCCGGCCGACCTGGCCGGTGATCAGCGCCAGCGCAATCAGGCAGCGCGCATTGTCGGTGCCGTGGACATGCTGGCTGATGCCCATACCCCAGAAGATGATCGACGATTTTGCCCGTGCATAGGTTCGCGCGACCTCACGCAGGGTCTGCGCCGGGACGCCGCAGATCGGCTCCATCTTCTCCGGCGTGAACTCCTTGATCTTCTCCTTGAGGTCCTCGAACCCCTCGGTGTAGCCGGCGATGTACTGATCGTCGGTCAGCCCTTCGGTGATGATCGTGTGGATCATCGCGTTCAGCATGGCGACGTCCGAGCCCGGCTTGAACTGCAGATGCTTGGTCGCATGACGCGACAGCGTCTGACGGCGCGGATCCATCACAAACAGTTTCGCGCCGTTCTGCTTGACCGCGTTCTTGATGAAAGTCGCAGCGACCGGATGGTTCACGGTGGGGTTGGCGCCGATTACGATGATGACCTCGGCGTCCATCGCCGCCGAGAACGGCGCCGACACGGCGCCCGAGCTCAGGCCTTCGAACAGCGCCGCGACCGACGAGGCGTGGCACAGGCGGGTGCAATGGTCGACGTTGTTGGAGCCGAAGCCGGTGCGCACCAGCTTCTGGAACAGATAGGCCTCCTCGTTCGAGCCCTTGGCCGAGCCGAAGCCGGCCAGCGCCTTCACACCCTTCTCGTCGCGGATCTTGACGAGGCCCCTGGCCGCGATGTCGAGCGCTTCTTCCCAGCTCGCTTCGCGGAAATGCGTGAACGGATTGGCGGGATCAACCTGGTCGTTGGAATCCTTCTTCGCATTCGGCAGCCGCACCAGCGGCTTGGTCAGTCGATGCGGATGGTGGATGTAGTCGAAGCCGAAGCGGCCCTTGACGCAAAGACGGTTGCGGTTGGCCGGGCCATCGCGGCCCTCGGCATAGATCACCTTCTCGTCCTTGACCTCATAGGTCACTTGGCAGCCGACGCCGCAGAACGGGCAAAGCGAATCCACCTTCTTGTCGGCATAGACGACACGGGTCTGCTTCTCGTCCAGCATTACGGCCGGCATCAGGGCCCCGGTCGGACAGGCCTGAACGCATTCGCCGCAGGCGACGCAGGTGGACTCGCCCATGGGATCGTCGAAATCGAACACGATTTTCGAGCCGTGGCTGCGATAGGCCATGCCGATGACGTCGTTGACCTGGACCTCGCGGCAAGCGCGCACGCAGAGGCCGCACTGGATGCAGGCATCGAGATTGACGCGCATCGCCGGATGGCTGGCGTCGGTCGCCCAACGCTCGGCGGCGGGGAAGCGGCTCTCGGTGACCCCAGTGGTTTCGGCCCAATGCCAGAATTTGGACTCCGGATCGTGCGAGGTCTCGCGCGCCGGCTGATCGGCAACCAGCAGCTCCATGACCATTTTTTGCGCGGAAACCGCGCGCGCGCTCTCCGTCTTCACCTTCATGCCGACCGATGGCGTGCGCTTGCAGGACGCCGCGAGCACGCGCTCGCCCTCGATCTCGACCATGCAGGCGCGGCAATTGCCGTCGGGACGATAGTCCGGCGCGGGCGAATAGCACAGATGCGGAATCTCGCGACCCTGGCGTTTTGCGACCTGCCAGATCGTCTCGCCTGCATTGGCCTCGACCTGCTTGCCGTCGAGCTCGAACGTAATCTTCGTCATTCGGCCGCTTCCTTGAACTCGTCAGGGAAATATTTAATCACGGTGGCAAGCGGATTCGATGCCGCCTGTCCAAGCCCGCAGATCGAGGCATCGCGCATCGCCTGGCTCAATTCGTCCAGGAGAGCGCGGTTCCAGACCGGTTGCTGCATCAGCAGTGCGGCCTTCTGAGTTCCGACGCGACACGGCGTGCACTGGCCGCAGCTCTCGTCCTCGAAGAACTTCATCAGGTTCAACGCGGCCGCGCGCACGCTGTCCTTTTGCGACAGGATCACGATCGCGGCAGAGCCGATGAAGCAGCCGTATTTTTCAAGCGTGCCGAAATCGAGCGGGATGTCGTCCATCGCCGCCGGCAGGATGCCGCCGGACGCACCACCCGGGAGGTACGCATAGAATTGATGGCCGTCGGCCATGCCACCGCAATATTCGTCGATCAGCTCGCGCACGGTGATGCCAGCAGGCGCGAGTTTCATGCCGGGGTTCTTGATGCGGCCCGAGACCGAGAAGCTGCGTAGGCCGTGCCGCTCATGGCGGCCGTGGCCCTTCCACCAGTCGGCGCCCTTCTCGACGATATCGCGCACCCACCACAAGGTCTCGATATTGTTGATCAAGGTCGGCAGGCCGAACAGGCCGACCTGGAATGGATAAGGCGGCTTGTGCCTGGGCAGGCCGCGCTTGCCCTCGATGCTTTCCAGCAGCGAGGATTCCTCGCCGCAGATATAGGCGCCGGCGCCGCGGCGCATGTGCAGCGTCGGACCGCCCGGCGGCAGCTTCGCGATCTCACGCTCGAGGATTTCGCGTGATGCGGGATATTCGTCGCGCAGGTAGATGTAGATATCCGAGGCCTGCACCACATGGGCGCCGATCAGCATGCCCTCGAGGAAGCGGTGCGGATCGCTTTCGAGATAGACGCGATCCTTGAACGTGCCGGGCTCGCCCTCGTCGCCGTTGATCGCCATCAGCCGCGGGCCGGGTTCACCCAGCACTGCGCGCCATTTGCGTCCCGTCGGGAAGCCGGCGCCGCCGAGACCGCGCAACGAGGCGTCGTCGAGTGCCTTCAGCAGGTCGTCGGTCGCTAGCTCGCCCGAGCGCAGGCGATTGAGCAGCTTGTAGCCGCCACCGGCGACATAGGCGTCATAGCCGATATAGTCGGGCAGATGCGCGTGGGTGTCGCCTGCCTTCGCCGCCGCCATCACATTGGCGACCCTGGCGTGGTCAACAAAGTTGTGTCCGACTTCCGCCGCAGGCGCCGTATCGCAGCGGCCGACGCAGGGCGCGCGCACGACGCGGATGCCGGGACCGGACGCATCCTGCAAATCGGCGAGCAGCTTCTCTCCGCCGAGCATCGCGCAGGTCAGCGAATCGCAGACGCGGATCGTCAGCGGTGCGATATCGGGCTCCCCTTCTTTCACCACGTCGAAATGCGCGTAAAAGGTCGCGGTCTCGAACACTTCGGCGAACGCGAGCTTCATCTCGTCGGCGAGCGCAGCGAGATGCGCGGCCGAGATCTGGCGATACTTGTCCTGGATCAGATGCAGATATTCGATCAACAGGTCGCGACGCCGCGGCCTGTCGCCGAGCAGCTGCGCGATCTCATGCGCGGCGGTGGGATCGACCTGCCGCCCCTTGGGGGTGGATTTGGCGCGCTTCCGTCCCTGGCCCGGATGCTCGAATTCTCTGATCTTGTGAACGTCGTCGTGGCCCATCGCTGCGTCGTAGCCTTCTTCAGAACAGGGTCCAACCCTAGCCCTTGGCATACCAGATGCCAAGAAAATTCGTATGTTCTACAAAGCATTTGAGGGAGCTGGAGCCCGACAACCTCCACGCCCCGCACCGAATGGGATGTGCGCCGTCTCAGCCCTTGTTCATGCACTCTTCGATGTAGAACCAGCGGTCATCGCCGGCGAGGCCCTTGGATTTCACGTCGGCGCGACAGGCCTTGAGCTTCGGCTTGTTGGCCGCCCACTTCGCCTTCATGTCCTTCAACTTCTGCATGGTGAGCTTCATCTTGCCAGGCTTGGCTTCCGTCGCTGCAGCAGGCGCCGCCGGCGTCGTCGTCGTCTGCGCGGATGCGGCATGAAGGCCAGCGACGAGCAACACGGCCGCAAGGCAAGTTCGAATACAAATTCGGGTGCGAATCATTTCAATCCCCCTAAGTCCCATTCCTGATGATGTCTGAAAGGCCAACGAAGCGGGACGCCTGATGAGCATCCCGCTTCTGTCTCGACGGCGGTCAGAAGATCTTGACCGCGCTCTCCAATGTCTTCCAGACACCCCAAAGCAGGGGAACGCCGACGAAGGCCCAGAACAGCGCCGCCTTGGCGTCAAGCCCGCCAAAACCGATGCCGTAGGAGCCGTGCGGCCCCGCGGCTGCGGCGCTGGCGCTTGCCGCCTGCAACTTGGCGACATCGGCCTCCTTCATGTGCCATTTCGAATCGACCGGCTTGATCAGGTAGTTGCAGATCAGACCGGCGATCAGCATCGCGCAGAGAATGTACATGGTCGTGTTGTAGAGCTGGTCGCGCGGCACGCCCGCCGCGAGCTGGAACTCGCGGATGTAGTTCACCACGACGGGGCCGATGATGCCCGCGGTGGACCACGCCGTCAGCAGCCGGCCATGGATGGCGCCGACGAACTGGGTTCCGAACATGTCGGCGAGATAGGCCGGCACGGTGGCGAAGCCGCCGCCATACATCGACAGGATGATGCCGAAGCCAAGCACGAACAGGAGCTTCGAACCCATCGCCGCAAAAGTCGGCGCCAGCGCGTAAAGCGCGATGCCGAGGATGAAGAACGTATAGTAGGTGTTCTTGCGCCCGATCTTGTCCGACAGCGATGCCCAGAAGAAGCGGCCGCCGATGTTGAACAGCGACAGCAATCCGGCGAAGCCTGCGGCGATCGCGGCGATCTGCGCCTTCTGTCCCGCATCAAGCGCGTTGAAGCCGACGTTAGGCAGGCCGATCAGCTTGCCGGCGAAGATCTCCTGGAGCATCGGCGAGGCCATGCCGATCACGCCGATGCCGGCCGACACGTTCAGGCACAGCACCCACCAGATCAGCCAGAACTGCGGCGTCTTGTGCGCGTCGTTGAGATGGACGTTGGCCTTTGAGATCATCGCGTTGGCCTTCGACGGCGCTGTCCAGCCCTCGGGCTGCCAGCCGGGCGGCGGCAAGCGATAGCGGAACGCGCCGATCGTCATGAACACGAAGTAGATGACGCCCATCGTGACGAAGGTCTCCCAGACGCCGACCGAGGTCGGGGTCTTGAAGTAGTTCATCAAGAGGTTCGCCAGCGGCGCGCCGATCATGGCGCCGCCGCCGAAGCCCATGATGGCCATGCCGGTCGCCATGCCGCGGCGGTCCGGAAACCATTTCACCAGCGTGGACACCGGCGAGATATAGCCAAGGCCGAGACCGATGCCGCCGATCACGCCCGAACCCAGCCACAACAGCCAGAGCTGATGGGTGTAAACCCCGATCGCACCGAGGAAGAGGCCGCCGCACCAGCACAGCGCCGAGACGAAGCCGGCCTTGCGCGGGCCTACGCGCTCCAGCCAGCCGCCCCAGACCGCAGCCGCGATACCGAGCAGCACGAAAAAGAGCGTGTACATCCACCCCATGCTGGCGACCTTCCAGTCGCAGCTGGTCGTGAACAGCTCTTGAAACAGCGACATGTCTGCGCACGCCTTCGGCGCGGTCACGCCGATCGCGCGCGACAGCGGCAGCCAGAACACCGAGAAGCCGTAGGCCATGCCGATGCAGAGATGGATGCACAGCGCAGCCGGCGGCACCAGCCAGCGATTGAACCCGGCGGTCGCGATGGTCCGCTCGCGATCCAGAAAACCTGCGCCGGCACCCGAAAGTGTTCCCGCGCTCTCGATGGTAGACATGCATTCCTCCCCTAAAGCCGCCCTTCTGAACGGCCTGCCACGACGGTCCTGTTCCTCAGCCTGCAGCGCAGCCTTTGTCCCTGCTGCTCCGCACAATGATCGACGCGCGCCAGGATCGTCACGCGCATCCGAGACGTTAAACCCCTAACCTTGGGGGCTATGCCCGACGCCACGGCCGGGCTTCTTTCGATGGCCCATTTGCTCCGCATATCGCAGGCAAGACTCGACCTCCGCGTCTCGGCGGAGCAAGTCAATTGGGGCAGAAGTGACGATCGATGTCGATAGACAAAAGGTAGGTATCAACCGAGTGACCGCTGGCTAATTGGGCGGCGCACCATTGATATTTTCGATCGATCGATCGGCCTTCTCAATCAAGAACACGATACGCAGCTCGTTGCGCTCGGTGATCTCCACCGTGTCGCCGGTCTCCCGGATCAGGTTTGGAATGTCAATCACCGACAGGGGATCCGTGCAGTGCACTTCGAGCTGATCGCCCGGCTGCAAGGGCTTCAGCGCTTTGCGCGTCTTCAGGGCGGGCAGCGGGCATTTCAGTCCGGTGAGATCGAGCGTCGTTCTGGTCATCGGCGCAACATGGCGGGAGGGGCCGATGGCGTCAACGCCAGGACAGCGCCAACGCAACGCCAAGACTCAGAGCAGATCGGCATAGGACAAGAAACCCACGCTCTGCCCCGGCTCGACACGCGTGACCTCCTCATCGAGCTCGATGAGGCCGTCGGTGCCGACCAGTGAGGACAACAGCCCAGCGCCCTCGCGTGGAAACTTGATGGCCTCAAGTGCGCCGTCCTGCGTCCGTCGTAACGAGGCGCGAACATATTCCCGTCGGCCCGCCCTCTTCTTGTAGGTGAATGCCGCTCGCACCGGAATCGGCAGCAGCGGCTCCGGCAGGCTCCCCGCAAGCGCCAGCACCGTCGGCCGCACCACATGCACGAAGGTGACGAAACTCGCGACGGGATTGCCCGGCAATCCGATCAGCGGCGTTCCCTCGATGATGCCCATCGCCACGGGCCGTCCCGGCTTGATCGCCATCCGCCACAACACCAGCGAGCCGATGCTTTCGACGGCCGCCTTGACGTGATCCTCCTCTCCGGTCGAGACGCCGCCGGTGGTGAGGATCAGATCGTGACTGCCTGCGACTTGCTTCAAGCCATTCGCGAGCAACGTCCGCTCGTCGCGCAAGATGCCGAGATCGCTGACTTCGCAGCCGAGCCGGCGCAGCATCGCCATCAGCATGAAGCGATTGGAGTCGAACAGCTGCGAGGCCGCGCGCGGCTCGCCGGGCGAGGCCAGTTCATCACCAGTCGAGAACACTGCGACGCGGATGCGCCTGACGACGTCGAGCCGGACCAGGCCGAACGCCGCCGCGAGCGCGACATGTTGCGGCAGCAAGCGCTGGCCTGCGCGCAGCGCGATGTGGCCCTGGGGAATGTCCTCTCCCGCAGGGCGGACATTCGCGCCCGGCTTCAGCCCCGGCGGCAGCACAATTCGACCGGCCTCGTCGATGCGGACATCTTCCTGCATGAAGACGGTTTCGGCATCCGGCGGCATCGGCGCGCCGGTGAAGATGCGCGTGGTGTGGCCGGCCTTGATCAGCGCCAGTGCCAGACCGCCGGCCTGGATGCGGCCGTCGAGCGGGAATGCCCGCTCAACGCTATCAGGAAGATCTGCGTTGCGCACGGCGTAGCCGTCAACAGCGGAATTGGTGAAGGGCGGCAACGGCAGCGGCGCCGCGATATCGCGGGCCAGCACGCGCCCATCTGCATCGATGAGCGCCACGGTTTCGAGATCGACAATCGCGTTGACGCGCGTCGTGATCAGGCCAACGGCCTCGTCGACCGACATCATCGGTCCGCCGAAGGCAAAACAATCGTCCGACAATTGCGCCATGGTGCCTCGTCAGCGCATCGCAGCGCTTTTCGCGACCGCTTCCTCGACTGGCATCGCGGCGCGCAGCAGCAATTCCGCGGCGGCGGCGATATCGTCGAGATGGACGGTCGGCAGTCGGGTTTCAATGGCGACGTCGGCCGCGATCCCGAAAATTCCTGGATCATCGGGAAACAGCAACGGCTTGTCGTTGGCGGCGCGATGCACCTCGATCTTGCGATGCGGCTCGCGCTTGAAACCCTCGACCACGACGAGGTCGACGGCCGACAATTTGCTCAACAGTTCCGGCAGACGCGGCTCCGCCGCCCCGCGCAATTCGTGCATCAGCGCCCAGCGATTTGACGAAGCAACCAGCACCTCGGCCGCGCCGGCCTCGCGATGGCGCCAGGAATCCTTGCCGGGCACGTCGACGTCGAACTGGTGATGCGCATGCTTGATGACCGAGACGCGCAAGCCAAGCGCATTGAAATGCGGGATCAGCCGCGTCAACAGCGTGGTCTTGCCCGCACCGCTCCAGCCTGCAAGGCCGATGACTTTCATTCCAGCTCCGTCTCCGCGAGCGACCCGGTCCTTGATGGAACCACTCTCTTCTCCGTCATTGCGAGCGCAGCGAATCAATCCAGGAATGCATCCACGGCGGCAGCCTGGATTGCTTCGCTTCGCTCGCAATGACGAATAGGCGGCATTTCGTTCTCTCGCTAGCATGCTTATATCGGCTTGACCCGAATGTCATGCTAACGTCGCGGCCATGATGAAGATCGACAAAGCCCCCGTGCCCCTGATCGTCCCTGACACCGAGGACCCGCGCCTCACCGAGAGCGTGACCGGGACCGACCAGTCCGGCGCCAGGATCGAGATCAAGGTGCCGGTGGAGCGCCCGCTGACGCTCTACCTGAATTCGCAGGAGATCGTCACCATGATGACGATCGGCGACTATCCGGAATATCTGGCGCTGGGCTATTTGCTCAACCAGAATATGCTGAAGTATAATGACGCGGTCACCGAGGTCGAATACGACGACGACCTCCAAGTGGTGGTGGTGCGCACCGAGCACCACACCAATTTCGAAGCCAAGTTGAAGAAGCGCACACAGACCTCGGGCTGCGCGCAGGGCACCGCCTTCGGCGATCTGCTGGAGGCGGTCGAGAGCGTGGCGCTGCCGAAGGCCGAGCTGCGCACCTCCTGGCTCTACCAGATGACTCAGACCATCAACACCATGCCCTCGCTCTATCTGGAGGCCGGTGCGATCCACGGCTGCGTGCTGTGCAGGGAGGGCGAGCCGCTCTGCTACACCGAGGATGTCGGCCGTCACAATGCCGTCGACAAGATCGCGGGCTGGATGTACCGCCACGGCGTCGATGCATCCGACAAGATCCTCTACACCACGGGACGGCTCACCTCGGAGATGGTGATCAAGACGGTCCGCATGGGCATTCCGATCCTGGTGTCGCGCTCCGGCTTCACCGCCTGGGGTGTCGATCTCGCCCGGCAGGTGGGCTTGACGCTGGTCGGCCGCGCCCGCGGCAAACGGTTCATCGCGTTGTCGGGGGCAGAGCGCATCGTCTACGACCAGAACCTCGCTTACGTCGAGGAAGAATCGGCCAAGCACAAGCGCAAGGGTGAAGGTGGTGACGACTAGCTTTCCGACCACGCAAGGCGTGCTGCTCGCCGGCGGCCTCGCGCGGCGTATGGGCGGCGGCGACAAGCCGATGCGCACCATTGGCGGCCGCACCATTCTGGAACGCGTGATCGCGCGCCTATCGCCCCAATGCAGCGGGCTGATCCTCAATGCCAACGGCGATCCCGCCCGCTTCGCCGCGTTCGGTTTGCAGGTCATCGCCGACGACGTGCCCGGCTTTCCCGGCCCGCTCGCCGGCATCCTTGCCGCGCTCGACTGGACCGCGGCGAACCGGCCCGAGGTGAAGTGGGTGCTCAGTGCCGCCTGCGATTGCCCGTTCCTGCCGCGCGATCTGGTCGCGCGCTTGCATGAAAAACGCATCGCGGCGAATGCCGAGCTCGCCGTTGCGGCATCAGGCGATCAATCGCATCCGGTGATCGGCCTGTGGCGCGTTGGCTTGCGCGACGAACTGCGTCATGCGCTGGTGGTCGAAGACCTCCGCAAGATCGACCGCTGGACCGCGCGCTACCCGCTCGCGACCGTGACGTGGCCGACGGAGCCGCTCGATCCGTTCTTCAATGCCAACACCGTTGAAGATATCGCGGAAGCGGAACGGCTGACCGCACTGGATGACGCCGCTTAAGGCCGCGTGAGCTTGGGTTCGCGGGCCGTGAACCGAGACGAGAACGCGAGCGACCAATGATCGGGACATTGCCCGGATCAGCCATGACGGACCCCCTCTTGAACGTTATCTTCGAAGTGATCGATTTCGCACTCGATTGCTCGGTCGCAGTCGACGACACGAAGTGGCGGAGCAAGCCTGAAATCGTTGAGGGCCCGCTGCCGCCCGCCGCGCAGCGCGCACTTGCCGAAGCCGAGGAGCGGCAGCGCGTGCGCGAACAGACCGGCGGGGAGACAATCCAAACCTCGTAGCGGAGCGCTGACCGAACGATGCCAGACTACGCCGGTCGGAAGCCGGCGCGCTCCAGCGCGGCGCGCGCTTCGTCCGAGCCGAGCGCATCGAGAAAGGCCCGCACTGCCGGACGCTGCTTGCGCGCCGTCACCAGCGCGAAGTCATAATGTTCCTCCGCGAGCGGAATGAAACCGAGGCCAACCGCGTTGGCGACCGGCGCAATGGTCATGCCCCAATCGGCGCGGTGCTGTGCGACCGCCGCGGCCACCGCATTGTGCGAGCGTGGCTGGTTCCAATAGCCCTCCGGGCGCGCACCACCGAGCAACCGGTCGATCAGGATGCGCGTGCCGGCGCCTTGGTTGCGGTTGACCATGATGCAGGAGGGATCAGCGAGCGCCGCGGCCACGGCATCCTTCGCGCTGTGGCCTTCAAAACGCTTGTCGCCCTTGCGGAACACGATGCCCTGCATCCGCCGCCAGCCCGGCACGAGCTCGAGTCCTTCGGCGAGGTAAGGCGTATTGTAAGTCTCGCTCTTTTCGTCGAGCAGATGGATCGGCGCCAGATCGCATTCACCGCGCCGCGCCGCCGCAAGTCCGCCGAGGCTGCCGACGGCGATCGAGCGCACGGTCAGGCCGGCATGCGCGAGTTGCGCCGTGACGAGATCGAGGCCGGTGCAATGGCTGCCGACGATAACGAGATCGGGCACCCGCACATGCGGCGTAAACAGCGTCACCTCGGCCTCGGTCCCGGCCGGCATCTTGTCGGCGAGTGCGTCGATGCGCAGAAAGCCGTCGGCCTGCGCGAACGACGTGATCGCACCGGACCCCTTGCCGGAGGGATAGGCGATCAAGCCGTCCTTGCCTTCGACCAGCGAGACCATGACGAATTCGGTGCGGCCGAGCTCGGAAGCAATGCGCACCGGCACGGTCGCGTTCACCTTGGCATCGGAACGCGGCGGCAGTCCGGCCATTTTGCGCAGCACCGGTACGATCATGTCGTGAAAGGTGAACATCGCCGAAGTCGGAAACCCCGGCAGGATCACCACCGGCTTGCCGTCACACACCGCAAGGCACAGCGGCTTGCCGGGCTTGAGCGCAATGCCATGCGCGATGATGCCGGGCTGGCCGAGCCGGCCGATGATGCGATGGGACAGGTCGCCCGCGCCTTTCGACGTGCCGCCGGAGAGCACCAGCATGTCGGCGTCCGCCAGCGCACCCCTCATGGCGGCTTCGAGCTGAGCTTCGTCGTCCGGAATGGCGCCAAGGAAAACCGCCTCTCCGCCGTTCTCGTCGATCGCAGCAGTGACGATCGCGCCGTTGGTATCGTAGATCGCAGCGGGCGCGAGCACCTCGCCCGGCTGAACCAATTCGTCACCGGTGGAGATCACGGCAACACGAGGTTTGCGCACGACGCTCACCTCGGCAATACCACAAGCCGCCAGCATGCCGACCTCGCGTGAGCCGATGATGGTGCCGGCGCGCAGCAGCGCCTCGCCACGCGCGATATCGGATCCTGCGTAGGATATGAATTGCCCGGGCGAGGCCGCGCGACGGACGTCGATCGCACCGGACCCCGCCGGCTGGGTATGCTCGACCATGATCACGGCATCGGCACCGCGCGGCAGCGGACCGCCGGTGGCAATCGGCGTTGCCGTTCCCGCGGCGACTTGCACCGCCGGTACGGTGCCGCAGTGAATGGTCTCGCCATTCAGCCCGAGGCGAACCGGCGCGCCTTCGCCGGCTGTCGCAAGATCCGCAGAGCGCACCGCAAAACCATCGACATTGGAACGGTCGAACGGCGGCACGTCGATCGGCGCAGTGACGTCTTCAGCGAGCGACGCGCCAAGCGCAGCACCGAGCTTGCGCGTTTCGCTCGAAAGAGCGCGCGGGAACAGCGCGGCCTCGAAGCGTGCCAGCGCCTCCTCGCGGGAAAGGATTTCGAGGAACTGTTCCTGTTCGAGCGCGCTGCGGTCAGGCGATTGCGGGATCATGGTCATGCTAAACCCATATCATTCCCGCATCAGATAGGCATCGACCGGCGCGCCTGCTGCAAATCCCTCGTGGCTGGCGGGAACAAGCAGCCATGCATCCGCACGGGCAATTGCCTGGAGCGGCCATTCTCCTACCGCAAGCGGCACCCACGCATGATGTTCCTCGGCCAGCAGGACCATTTCGGCGATGCCGACGCTGGATGCAATTTTTCGCGCGAGCGGCAAGGCTATCGGTCGGCGCGGCAGCCGCGCCGACAGCCGGTCGACGAGCGGCAGCACGAGCGCAAGCCAGACCGCAAGCGCATGATCCGGCGATCCGGGCAAGGCCACGACAGGAATGGTTCCGAGCCGCCCGATCGCGGCGGTGCGCCCGGGCTGGAGCGCAAGACCATGGGCGATCACGTCACCACGCTGGGCCAGCGCCGTGACCGCTGCATCCCTGCGACCGACACCGCTGCCGCCGATCGTCAGCAGGAGATCGCAGGTGGGCGCCCCGATCGCCTCCGCGATCGATCCCGCGTCGCGCGCGCCGGCCTCGTGCGTTTGCACATCCAGCCCTGCGGTGCGTGCGATGTCCGCAATCAGATGCATGGTCAGCGTTGCACCTGGTACATTGACAATGCGCAGTCGCGGACGCCGCACGCTCAGCCGGTCCAGTCCGGCGGCACGCGCGAGCAACAGAGCGGCACGACCGACCGGATTCCCCTCTGCCGCGGCAGGCGTTCGTCCGTCGATGTCGCTTCCCGCACGCCTGACGCCCTGCCCCGGCACGCCCTCCGCCAACACCTGGACGAGCGGACCAGATAGCTCGACTGCGTCCGCATCGAGCACACAGTCGCATCCCGCCGGCATCGCGTCGCCGGCATCGACCCAGGCGGGCGCTGTTGCGAGAGGCAGCGGTGAATAGGAGGACGCGCCGACCAGATCATTGGCGCATACCGCCCAGCCATCCGCGACAGCGACGTCACGCGATGGTCGGGCCGCGAGCAGCGGATTGCCGGCCGCGATGCAGCCGACCGCTTCAGTCAGCCGCAACTCCACCGGCGCGAGCGGATCAAGCCCCTTCAGCAACGCGGCGAGCGCGGCGTCGAGCGGCGTCAGCGAGGGCGGCAGGCGCTGGGTCATGCGCCATGATGGACCATGCATCGCCCGGTTTGGCAACCGCTGGCGATACGAACGTCAGCCGCCCGACTTGTCCGCATTGGGGAAGAACAGTTGTTGTCCGTCGACCTTGTATCCGGCGATCGCCGCCTGCCCGTCAGGCGAGATCAGCCAGTCGACGAAGTCTTGCCCCAGCTCCTTCTTCACGTTCGGAAA
This sequence comes from Bradyrhizobium sp. MI1.10, assembly GCF_055811035.1. Lineage (NCBI taxonomy): Bacteria > Pseudomonadati > Pseudomonadota > Alphaproteobacteria > Hyphomicrobiales > Nitrobacteraceae > Bradyrhizobium > Bradyrhizobium sp. MI1.10. The sequence goes on along the minus strand of NZ_JBVVPN010000029.1, from coordinate 55,620 downwards.
CTTCGCGGGGTTCACCAGCATCACGCCGTACTGATTGAGCAGACGCTTGTCGCCTTCGACGACGACGTCGAGATCGCCGCGCTCCCGAAAAGCGATCCAGCTGCCGCGGTCGGACAGCACATAGGCGTTCGCTGTGCGCGCTGCATCGAGGGCGGAGGCCATGCCCTGCTTGGCCTCGCGATACCAGCCGCCTTTGGTGCTCGCGATGTCGATGCCGGCGACGATCCAGAGCGCGAGCTCGGCGGCATGGGTGCCCGAACGGTCGCCGCGCGTCACGAACGGCGCGCCCTTGGCCTCGATCGCCTTCAGCGCGGTCGCGATGTCCTTGCCCTTCACGCCGGCGGGATCGCTCTTCGGCCCGATCAGCACATAGTCGTTGTACATCACGTCAAAGCGCTTCACCGCAAAACCGTCGGCAACGAATTTCTCCTCCTGCGGCCGTGCATGCATCAGCACGACGTCGACTTCGCCCCTTCGTGCCCCCTCGAGCACCTCGTCGGCGCGCCGCGCGATCACGGTCACGTCGATGCCGGTCTTCTCACGGAAGATCGGCAGCAGGTAATCGAGCAGGCCGGACTCCTGCGTCGCTGTGGTCGTGGCAAGCACGATCGCGCGGTCCTCCGCGGATGACGCCGCAACGCCTGCGGCAAGGCCGCAGAGAAGCACGAGTGCAACGGAGAGGCGGCGGACGGCCATGATCGGGTTCCCACTGGCTATGACGCGATCATGATGATGATCGATTGCGCCGCACTCGTGACGCGTTTGCTCGTTGCCGCGCCGGATGCAGACAACAACAGATAGAGCGCAGGTCAAGCCACTACCGGCCACAGACTTTACCCTCCGCGTCCGCGCGCCGACGACTCGGGAAATCTCGGCAACACGCGGAGCGGCATATGCCCATTGCAGTTGCGCGCGCGACAGCCCGCAAGATGGGCACCACGCGAGCGATTCAGGATCGTTCACCAAAGCAGAGATCGCGCGTGAGGATGTGTTGCAAAGCAGCGAGATGATCAGGCATGGTCGTGGCGGACAAAACTTGAAATGCAGAATTCCACCTGCGTCGACCGTCAAAAAGAAGCAAGAATTTGCATAGGAATGCAGGATGGAATTCCTGACGACCAGCGAAGCCGCCGATTATCTTCGGCTCGGCGAACGCAAGCTATACGAACTCGTCACCACCGGTGCGATCCCCTGCACCAAGGTGACCGGAAAGTGGCTCTTCCCGCGGCACGAACTCGACCTCTGGGTGCTGTCCGGACTGGCGCGCCCGGCCGGCATGCTGATCGCGGAGCCGCCGCCGGTCGTCGGCGGCAGCCAGGACGAGCTTCTGGATTGGGGGCTGCGCGAATCCGGCTCGGGCCTGGGCTCGATGAGCGAGGGCAGCGCGCGCGGGCTCGAGCGGTTGCAGCGTGACGAGGTGATGGCCGTGGCAATGCACTTCCACAGCCTCGATGCCGACGGCAATCTTGCCGCCGACGCCAATGCGACGGTGCTGCGAGACGCTCCGGACCTGCATGATGCATTGCTGGTCGCGTTCGTGCGCCGCGAGCAAGGCCTCGTGTTGCCGCCGGGCAATCCCAAGCGGCTGCGCGGCCTTTCCGACGTGCTCGCGCTCGGGGCCAGGATGGCGATGCGGCAACAGGGCACGGGCGCGCAGATGCTGCTCGATGTGCTGCTCAAGCGCGCCGCCGCGTCGACGCGCGATTTGCGCCGGATCGAGACGCCGGCCCTGACCGGGCCGGATCTCGCCGAGATCGTCCGCGCGGGACAAGCCGATTGCGGAATCGCGACGCGTGCGTCCGCGCGCTCGGCCGGCCTCGATTTCGTGCCGCTGGTCTGGGAAAACTTCGACCTCGCGATGCGGCATCGCAGCTATTTCCGGCCCGCGATGCAGGGCCTGATCCGGTTCCTCAGCGAAAAGCGGTTGCTCGAGCGCGCCGCGGAGCTGACCGGCTACGATCCCTCGCCGGCCGGACAAATCCGCTTCGCCGGCTGACGTTGACGCCCGCCCCCAAATAGTTGCAAAAGAAACCAATTCAGCCGGGCCATACCCGGGGCACACCGGCCAACGCGCCGGATCAGGGGAGGACAAGCATGAAGCCAACGAGATTTGGACTGCCGGTTGCTGCCGGCTTTGCAGCGACGTTCGTGGCAGCAACACTGCTGCCGGGCGCCGCAATGGCGCAGGTGTCCGACGACGTCGTCAAGATCGGCGTGCTCACCGACATGAACGGTCCGGCCTCGGCGCCGACCGGCCAGGGCTCGGTGACGGCGGCGCAGATGGCGATCGACGATTTCGGCGGCACCGTGCTCGGCAAGCCGATCAGCATTGTCGTCGGCGACCACCAGCTCAAGGCCGACATCGGCGGCGCGATTGCACGGCGCTGGTACGACGTCGACCAGGTCGATCTGATCGTCGACGTGCCGGTCTCCGCGGTCGGGCTCGCGGTGCAGAACATGGCCAACGAGAAGAAGCGTCTGTTCATCACCCACTCCACCGGCACGGCGGATTTCCACGGCAAGTTCTGCTCGCCTTATGCGATCCAGTGGGTGTTCGACACCCGCGCGCTCGCGGTCGGCACCGCTGACGCGGTGGTCAAGCGCGGCGGCGACAGCTGGTTCTTCATCACCGACGACTACGCCTTCGGCCATTCGCTGGAGCGCGACGCCTCGGCGGTCGTGACCGCCAATGGCGGCAAGGTGCTGGGCTCGGTGAAGCCGCCGCTGGCAACGCCCGACCTCTCTTCCTTCGTGCTGCAGGCGCAAGCCTCCAAGGCCAAGATCATCGGCATCGCGGCGGGTCCGCCGAACAACATGAACGAGATCAAGACCGGCTCCGAGTTCGGCGTGTTCAAGGGCGGCCAACAGATGGCGGCACTGCTTGCGCTGATCACCGACATTCACGGCCTCGGCCTGCAGGCCGCCCAAGGGCTGTTGCTGACGACCTCGTTCTATTGGGACATGGACGACAAGACCCGCGAATGGTCGAAGCGCTACTTCGCCAAGATGAACAAGATGCCGTCGATGTGGCAGGCCGGCGTCTATTCGAGCGTGATGCACTATCTCAACGCCATCAAGGACACCGGCACCGACGATCCGCTCAAGGTCGCAGCCAAGATGCGGGAAAAGCCGATCGAGGATTTCTTCGCCCGCAACGGCAAACTGCGCGAGGACAATCTGATGGTGCACGACCTCTGGCTGGTGCAGGTGAAGACGCCGGAGGAAAGCAAATATCCGTGGGACTATTACAAGATCCTCACGACGATCTCGGGCGACAAGGCGTTCGGTCCGCCGGACCCAGCGTGTGCGATGGTGAAGAAGTGAGGATCGCTTAAAGCGATCCTCATTCCGGGGCGGTGCAAAGCACCGAGCCCGGAATCTCGAGATTCCGGGTTCGGTCCTGCGGACCGCCCCGGAATGACCGCTGCGCGATCACTTCACCACCCCGATCTCGCGAAAATACTTGATCACGCCGGGATGGATCAGCTCGGGCTTCGGCGCGGCGGCGACGGTGTTCGCGGCCGTGGTCTCGCAGGCTTGCGCGAGCTGTTTGCAGAATGTCGGCTCGACGCCGTGAAGCGTCTTCGCCAGGCGATAGGCGACATCGTCGGGCAGATCTTCGCGCGTCAGCACAAAACTCCAGGACCCCAGCGAGGCGATCGGCTCGGACTGGTTCGGATAGCTGCCGGCCGGCACGGTGAGCGGCTTGAGGAACGCATGCTTGGCGCGGATGCGCGCGATCTCCTCGCTGTCAGGCGCGATGAAGCGCGCGCCTGACGCGCTCGAGGCCACCGCGGCAAAACCGGGCCAGCCGATGCCGGCGCCCCAGAGTGCTGCGACACGGCCGTCCTCGACCATCGCGGGGCCGTCGCCGGCGCGGTCGAGATAGATGGCCTTGAAATCCTCGTCCTGCTTCAACCCGAGACCATCCAGCACGTAGCGCGCCAGGATCGGCAGGCCCGAGCCTTTGGCGCCGAATGCGACGGGCTGACCGACCAGATCGCGAATGGTCTTGTACGGACTGTCCGTGCGCACCACGAACATGCCGGGGTTGGAATAGATCGCGGTGAGAATCTTCAACCGTACCGGCGCGCGGCCGATGCCGGCGAAGGCTTCATAGGCCGGCTCGCCCGCGACCAGAGCGAGATCGAGTTCGCCCTTCTCCAGCAGCGGAATGTTCTCGTTGCTGCCCTTGGTGTTGCGCGGGGTGATGATGATTTGCGGATCGGCCGCGTTCATCGCTTGCGCAAAGGCGTTGCCATAGAGCGGAAAGCCGCCGCCGGGCGTCGCGGTGCCCAAGCTGATCGTCAGGCTCGGTGTCGTAGTCGGAATGGCGTTGCCTCCGGTTTGAGCGGCAGCGGGGCTCGAAAGCAGCGCCGCGCCGAGAAGGAAAGGAAAAGCGAATCTCATGGTCGGTCCCGGCGGGGGCGCGTCAACATCGACTTGCGGCGATGTAGGCAGCGCTCCGTTTTTGTGAAAGCATGCAGCCCAACGACAATAGAACAATGGGAGGCGTCATGTTGCGAATTTTGCGTAACAGTGTTTTCGGGCTGGTTTTCCTTGCAACGCTGTTGGGCGCCGCACCTCCCGCCTCCGCCGCTTATCCCGACCGTCCCGTGCACTGGATCATCGGCTTCTCCGCCGGCGGCCCGGTCGACATCGTGGCGCGGATCATGGCGCAGTGGCTGACTGACCGCTTCGGCCAGCAATTCATCGTCGAGAACCGCACCGGCTCGGGCGGCAACATCGCGGCCGCTGCCGCGATCACCTCACCGCCGGACGGCTACACGCTGCTGTTCGTCGCGCCCAACAACGCGATCTCGACCTCGCTCTACAAGAAGCTGCCGTTCGACTTCCTGCGCGACACGGTGCCGGTCGCCAGCATCATGCAGCTCACCAACATGCTGGTCGTCTCCAACGCGTTTCCCGCCAAGACGGTTCAGGAGTTCATCGACTACTGCAAGGCCAATCCCGGCAAGATCTCCTTTGCCTCGTCCGGCAACGGCACCTCGGTGCACATGTCGGCGGAGCTGTTCAAGGTGATGACCAAGTGCGACATGGTGCACGTGCCCTATCGGGGATCTGCGATCGCCTTCCCCGACATCATCTCCAACAAGGTGCAGCTGATCTTCGACAACCTCCCCTCCGCGATGGAGCAGGCCAAGGGCGGCAATGTCCGTGCGCTCGGCGTCACCTCGCCGCAGCGCTGGCCGAGCGTGCCCGATGTGCCCGCGATCGCCGAGACCGTGCCGGGCTTCGAATCGGTCGGCTTCTACGGCATCTCCGCGCCGAAGGGCACGCCGCAGGACGTGATCGAGATCCTCAACAAGGCCGTCAACGAGGCGCTGAAGGACCCGAAGCTGGTCGCGCGCCTCACCGAGACCGGCGGCATCCCCAAGCCGATGACGCCGGCCGAGTTCGGCAAGCTGGTCACCGACGAGACCGAGAAGTGGCGCAAGGTGGTGGAGTTCGCCGGCGTGTCGGTGGACTAGGCCTGCGGAACTGCCGCGCGCCTGCAGCGCGCCGACGCGACATCGGAGGGGATCGGAAGACCCCTCCAAACGAAATGTGCGAAAACAACCCCATGCACAGTAGAAACATCGAGCGATCACAAGGGGTTACAAAATCGAAAAACGGAGCCCCCTGGCGCGATTGCCAAAGGGCGGGGCGAAGGCTCGACGAGGTGGGCTTGCGCCGTCGGGCAAAACAGGACTATAAGGGCATCATCGCCAATTTCGGTTATTCAAAAATTGCAGGCCTTGCCGCGCCGGCGTTTCCATCCGCCAGAGCCAGCATTGCACCCCCGCCTCCGTCCCTGTAAACGAACCGCGCACCGTTGCCGGCCGCGCCTCTCGTGGCCGTCTCGCGGCGGGGCCTGTAGCTCAATGGTTAGAGCCGGCCGCTCATAACGGTCTGGTTGCAGGTTCGAGTCCTGCCGGGCCCACCACCTTGGTTCTTGGGCCTTGTAATCGTTGGAAGTTTTCCTCGAATTGACTAACCGATCTCCTGATTAGTCACTTCGCGTTCGCGTTCTGTCTGACGAGCGCCGCCATACCTTGGCGTGCCATCCGCACCTGATCGGCTGCACGCGTGTACAACTCGATCTCATCAAGTGACCTATGGCCGCTGATTGAAGCGATGATGTTGGCGCTGCATCCAGCTTCCGCGAGACGACGACATGCCGCCTTTCGCAGACCGTGCGCGCTAAATCCCTTCGGCAGTCCGGCCGCATTGCAGGCATCACGAAACCAATTGGTGAAACCAGCACTGCTGAAGCCCCTGCCCTGATGCGTCGTGAGAAACGTCATGTTGTCGGACGCCATCGCATCCAACGCCTCCTGCAAATCGGGGTGCACCGGGATCGCCAGCGATGTACCGGTCTTCTGCTGGCGCACATCGATCAAGGCACCATCCTTGCTCTTGCGCAGATGCTGCCTTCCCATTTTCACGATGTCACTGCGGCGCTGAGCAGTGCAGAGCAACAATTCCAGTGCCAGCCGCTGGCGGCTCCCAACTGAATGGTGCGCGCGAAACGTTGCGATGTGCTCCTCGCTCCACGTCGCGTAACCATCGGTCTTGCCGGATAAATTCTTCACACCAGCGGTCGGGTTTTCGCGCAATGCGCCGTTATCGACCGCGAAGGCCATGAGCACGCGTAAAGTCTTCAGGAAGTTGCGCGCGGCAAAGCGCTTCGTAGACTTGCCGTTGACCAGCGCGATGATGTGCTCGCGCCGCAGCGTCGCCACGCGCTTACTGCCATGCTCCTTAGCGAACCGAAGCAGGATGTTGCGGCGGGTGCGTTGCGTCTCGGTGGCGAGATGGCGGAAAGTACCGGAGTTCAGATATTGATCGACCAGCGTGGCAATAGTGCCCGACTTGCTCCGGTTAACGACTGAAGGTGCGTCGGACATCGCCTCTTGATAGGCGCGCTGGAACTCCTCCGACCATGGCGAACCCGGCAACGGCACGAGCCGTTGGCCGCGACGGCGCAGATAGAAACGCGGCGTGCCGCTTCGGTCGGTGTAGGCATTGACGTATTTCGGTAGCTTCCACCTCATTGCAGCACCTCGTCCCACTCGCTACCCGTCGCGCCATCGCTCTGTGGCGCGGCTTCACCGAATAAAAGCGTAACGCTGCCGTCTGCGTTGACGGTCGCGCTGTTCACCGCAACTCCAGCCTCGCTTGCCTGCCGCATCGCGCGCGCCAGTGTCATCCGGCGCTTCCGCCCACGCTTCTTTTTGGGAGGAAATGTTTCGATGTCCCAACGCTCACGGTCATCGCCGAGTACAAATCCCCGCTTGCTGAACTCAATGAACGCCTGCCAGGCGTCGTCGCGGCTGTCCATGGAGATGGCCTTTCGCTCCTCAATATAGCGTTGGCTTAACTCGACGTACATTGTCGAAAGCCGGTAATGAAGCGGCCTCGCCGACCTTGACCCCCAAAGGACCGACACAGCAGGGAGGTATTGGCTTTCCGTTGTTGGGCTGGCCGCGTCGCCCTCAGTTGCCCTGTGCCGAAGCTCAATAACCTTTCGTCGAGCGCACGACGCCGACAATCGGCGTCGTCGTGCCCATGATCTGCGCAATCTCGCTCTGAAGCGAAGCGATAGCCGCGCGCATCTCCTCGCCGTTCGTATAAGTAATCGAACGACCGTCGTACTCCAGCGAGCGCGTGCCTGAACGGTACGCGCGCTTCAGCACGTCGAGTTGCGCCTGCAATACCGCGAGATCGGCCATCACTTACTGACCCGCATTCGTGACAAGGCCACGCCACTCCACGGCACCGCAACCGTAGTCCAAGCGGACCTTGGTCTGAACGCCATCAACCTCGAAACCCGCGCGGCTCTCAGTCTGCGGACCCGGCGCGCCCGCCAGATAGGCGAATTCGACGCAGGGCAGCAGCGCCGGATCAGCCGACAAGTACCAGCGATGGGTGTCGGTCAAACGCGGCTCGACGATCAGATCGAGGAACGCGAACGGGTTGACGTTGGCGGTCTGCGTCGCCTGCACCGACGTGATCAGCTTCTCGGCGCTGGTCTCCAGCGCGCTCGGCACGATCAGGTAGCGCGGCACAACGCTGATCCCGCCGCCGCCGGGACCGGTCTGATTGCGCATCAACAGACGCGCTTCCGACAAGGTCGTCTCGCTCGGCGCACCGCCCGTGCCGACGTTGCCGTGCGCGGCGTTGAACAGCGCGACGCTGTCACTCATGGTCGGGCCAAGGCCCGAATTCTGCACGATCAGATCAACCAGCTTCTGTCGCTCGAATTCAGCGGCAGCAAGGCCAAGGCGCTGGGTGATGTCGCCGAGGCCGCCGAGATCATCATTGATCAACGCCTGCCGCGAGATCGGAAAGATTTTGCCGTAAGTCGCGATGCTGTAGCTCTCAGCGGTGTCAACAAACGAGCCATACTGATACTCGCCGCTCTCAGACACTGCCGCGAGCTTGAAACCGGAATGATCGAGCTGAATGCGGCTCTTGGCGCGGAAATCATTGGCCGTCGTCTCCCGCGCAATGCGACGGATGCCGCTCGGCGCGATCTGGTAGGCTTCACGCAGCGACTTGTTCATCAGATTGGCGAGCAATGCCGGATAATCCGAGGTGGTCTGCAATGCGCGAGTGATCAGGCTCGGCGCGGCCATGCCCAGCGTCGAGATGCCAGCGCGATGCAGACACTCGCGGGCCATGTCGGCGCAGCTCATGCCGACGTACTGGCGAGCCTGCGGCATCGGCGTGAAGTTCGGCACGATCCGCGTGTACATGGCGTCGGCGGCGGCGCGCTGAAAAACGTCGGGGTTATCGAGCGTCATAACGTTGTGCATATTGGCGGTTCCTGCGCTGCGAACGGTGACAGACCGATCCAGCATGTCATTGAGAAAAGCGCGGCGCGCATCGTCGATGCTCGCGCCGCATTCGATCAGGGCGGTGACGCGGTCCGTCGCAGCACCGGCCCGGCGGCCGAGTTCACGGATGGCGCGGTCACCGTCGGCGGCGCGGGTGCGCGCGGTCGGATCGGCGGGCACGGCGACAAAGCTCGCCTCGCGCACCGACCAGCGGACGGCCGTCATGGTGCGCACGCCATTGGCATCCTTGCCCGCTTTCCACTCGCCGACCTCATAGCCGACAGACAAATTGCGGATGATGCCGTTGCGGATGTCGGTGATGACCGGCGCGATCTCAGGACGCGACGAGAAGCGCAAGCGCGCAATCACTTCGCTGCCGTTGATCCAAACGTCGTCAATCGTGCCAAGCACGTTGTCGATGCCGCCCTGCATGTGGCTGTCGAGCACCGACGCGCCACGGGTGACGCCGAGGTCCAGCCCCGAAGGATCGAGGATTTCCATGAAATCGCCACGCGCATCACGACGCCGAACCGGCGCGGTCGATGCGATGATGGCTTCGATAGTGCCCGCCTCCGGGTCGAAGGTACGCGGTCGCGGGATCGCGTCGCGGCGGGTGAGGTCAACTGCGCTTTCGCGCAGCAAGAGGGCAGTGGAATTACGCATTCTCATTCTCCGTTTCATTTTGGCTCGCGATACCGCCAGCGCTTGCCGACAGATCGTCGGCGGCAAAGGGATCGTTTTCGATTTCGGCATCAACGTCGGTGGGATCGCGCCCGCCTTCGCTGATGATTTCTTGACGCGAACGCAGCTTGGCCGCGACCGCGAGCGTGTCGGCTTTCGCCTTCTTGAGTTCGTCGATGGCGGGCCAGCCCGGAAAGAGGAACGTGGCGGCGTAACGCTCGGGATTGCTCTCATAGTCGGGCGCGCGCATGCGGCCGGACAGCACTTCGAGCAGCACCAACCGATCCCAAATCGGTGTGAGCAGTTGCGCGACCATGTGATTTTGCTGGATCGCCTTCACGCGACGCTGGAACGTCGCCAAACCGAGCTTACCAGCGCTGTAGTTGATTGCGCCGAAGTCCCCGGTTGCCATGAACGCGGGCACGCCAGCGCCCGCGCAAATCAGCCGCTCAATGTGTGACAGCACTTCCGGAACGGTATTCATCTCGGAGGTCGGCGGAAAGCTGACATCCGCGCCGGGCGGCAGACGCAAGGTCGCGCCGGGTTCGAGATAGAGCGACGCGGGGTCGGTGCTCTCATCGAACGCCATTTCACCGTTGGGATCGCGCACGACCATGCCCACGAGGCAAGTCGTTCGCAATTTCACGACCGCCGCGTCGATGCAATTGTCCAGCTCCATCGCCAACGGCGCGACAGAAGTCAGCGAGCTGATGCCGCGCGGGACGCCGGGGTGGTGCGGTTCGAAAACATGCGCAACGTCAAGCGAGGAGACGCGAACGGGAGGCGAGACGCTGGCCCAAGGCGCGTCCGGCGGCGTGGGGAGAACCCAGAAGGCAACGCGGCGGCCGGTGCTGTCGAATTCGACACCGGCCACGATCATGGGAATATCGCCGGTCATGCCGAGCGACGGAATGGTTTTGGAGCTGTCAACCTGATCGGCCGTCAACAGATGCAGCTTCAGCCGCATGGTGGCCGGATCGGTGACAAGCTGAGTGAAGCTCTCGCCATCGACATAGAAGCCGCGAGCCACGCGAGAGAGGTAGCCACCGAGCGACATGCCGCCCTCGACGGTGCAATCTTGAAAAAAGTAATTCCAGGCGCGTTGCAACTTCGCGGCGATCTCGGCGTCAGGATGCGCGGCGCGCACCGTCGGACCGTCGGCGACCACAGCGGTGACCGCGTGCTGAATGATGCTCGCCATCAAGGCGTTGTTTTCGGCTTGATGCGCGATCTTGCGTGACGCCAGCCGACCAGCCGCGAGCTGTTGCGTGATGGGAGACGGCAGCATGTACTGCGTCGGCCAGCGGCCCGAACCGCCGGTGATGTCATAGCCGGAGAATGCGCGGGTGAAGGCGCGGAAGGCGTTACGTGCGCGGGTGATGATACCCATCACGATGACTTCTTGTTCTGCTGTTCGAAGTGATTGAAAACGTGCTCGGCGATAACGGTCAGGTCAAAAACCGTCATGATGCCGCCGCTACGCTCCATCTCGTAGTGGAAGTGTTCAGGGCCAAACAGGCTGAACTCAAACGTTTCGTTCTGGCTCTTGCCCGACCGGATGCTAAGCAAAGTCTGAACGCGATGGGATTTGCTCAAAAGCGCGGCGAACAGCTTGCGCAAGCCCATGGGGTGATTGGCGAGATAAATCGCGTCGCGAGCGCTCAGGCCGTAGTCGGTCAAAACCTTGATGGCGCGAACGACGCAGATATCAGACAGAGAGAAGCGCTTGACTTCCATGCCGCCGGTAACGGTGTTCTCAAGAAACGCATAACGGTTTCGCCACTGACGAAGCGTGGCTTCGGAGCAGCCAGCGGCGGCGGCCACCTTGTCCGACGTGAACACCTCTTCATTGGTGTCGATCTTCATGGGAATTTGCCCTGCTAATTCGAATAGATTGTCACGTAACATAATCTGTATTACGTTTCAAGCTATTCGTAACGAAAAACCCGCCTACGGTTGTCGCACCGGAAGCGGGCTGGAAAGGCAAATCACTAATGGAAGCAGCAGCTTACAGCATCGGCGCAAACGCGTCCACCACCGGGCCGGTGAAGATCGGCGACTACTGGGCGTGTTCAGCCGGGTTTTCGACCGAGGACTTCGGCGACCCGATCCCGGACAATATCCAGCGCAGCCAAGTGGAGATCGTCAAATCCGTGTTTGCTCAGTGTCGCCCGATGCGCACCGTGCAGCCCGATGAGTACCTGACTATCGGTTGGCTCAAACATGAAGTCGAGCGCTTGGGCCGCCGTGGCCACATCTCGCGCGGCGCGGTGCTGGTCGCGGCGTCAGAGATGGGCATCAACATCATCCCCGTGTTCGGTGAAGACGGTCCGGCCGACGAAGGGTTCGCGCCGGTCAGCGCTTACATCGGCGTCAACCGTCGCGACGTTGATCGCTTGCTGCGCGAGGTGCGCGCATGAACGAGATCGTAGAAGCCGAAAAGATGTTCTTGGCGCAACTCAAGCGCCGAACGTCGTTAATCGTGCAATCGAATAACATGGCTCAGGTGATCGAGGAACTGATCCAGGCTAACGAAACCGATCACGACATCCACGCATTCTGCGCATCGTTTCGCCGTCACACCCCGGCCGATATCCGCAAGATGATTGCCGATGCGCGCACGACACTCAAGATTTCGGAGCATATGTCGCGCGGCCAGATGCGCGCAACACCGTATCGCTGGACGCCGCCGGAGCAAATTCCGATGAGGGAGTTTCTTTACGGCAAGCATCTCATCCGTGAATATGTCAGCGCTACGATTGCGCCGGGCGGCCTCGGTAAATCGTCGCTCATCATTAGCGAAATGCTCTCGACGGTGTCGGGTCGGGCGTTGCTCGGCATCGGCTCCGAACAGCTCCGCGTCTGGTACTTCAACCTTGAAGATCCTGCCGTGGAGACGACGCGTCGCATCCAAGCGACTGCCAAATACTTCAAGCTCACGGAAAACGACATCGGCGACCGCTTGTTTATCGACCATGGCCGTGAACGTCCCCTTGTCATCGCCAAGACGGAAGGACGTGATACGGTGATCTGCGCGCCTGTCGTTGACGCCTTGATTGCGGAGATCAAGGCGCGCAGCATCGACGTTGTCATCGTCGATCCGTTTATTTCGTCGCATAAGGTTCCTGAGAACGACAACAACGCCATCGACATGGTGGTGAAGGAATGGGGCAAAGTCGCCGATCAGGGTAACTGCGCGGTCGAGCTCATCCACCACGTTCGGAAGGGCGAACAGGAGGTCACGGTGCAAAGTGCACGTGGCGGCGTCGCGCTGACTGATGGTTGTCGCTCCGTTCGCGTGCTCAATCGCATGACCGAAGCTGAAGCGAAGAAAGCAGGCGTCGATCAGCATCGGTCGTATTTCTCTGCCTATGCCGACAAGGCCAACCTGACCAAGCCAGCCGACAAGCGAGACTGGTTCAAGCTGGTTTCGGTCGATCTCGACAATAACCCGCTGACCCGTCTCAGCGGCAACCCCTTCGGTGATCTGAAGGGCGACGACATCGGCGTTGCGACCCGTTGGGAGTGGCCCGACTTGCTGGCCGGGGTCACCGGATCGGACTTCGAGCGGTGTGCTCAGGCGATTAAGGCAGGCCAATGGCGCGCCGACCAGCGGGCGAATAGCTGGGTCGGCATCGCGATTGCCAAAACATTGGGCCTCAGTCTTGCCGACGAGCACGACCGCGCCAAGGTGCTCGCGCTGATCAAGACATGGCGCAAAACGGGCGCTCTGGTCGAGGTCGAGCGGCCGGATGAGCGCCGCAAGCCGAAGAAATTTATCGAGGTCGCCGACGACGACTGAGCCGGTAATCAGACCTGCTCCAGTTGCTCCAGTTGACTGGAGCAGAAGTGGAGCAACTGGTCGCTCTGATCTGCTCCGCTCCAGTTATATCCCTTTAGGGATAACTGGAAGTGGAGCAAGAGCAGGAAACTCGAACGGACTGGAGCAGATCGGGGGTGTCGGAAATGAAAAAATCAATCTGGGCGGCGCGCGCGTCGTCCGTCGCAACGAAGGAGCCAACCGAATGTATGTGATGCCCACGAACCTGTTCGAGCAGTACTTCCTGCACTTCGCAGGCAAGCTCGCTGATGCGCCCGGCGCGGCGCACCTGACCAACCTGGCTGCGACGGCCAAGGCCATTCCAGTGCCGGTTCTGGCGAGCCTGACGGCGAAGATGGTCCGGCTCAATCCACGCGCGGTCAACTGGACCTTGGCGACGCTTGCCGAGGAGATCGCCGACGGCTGCGCCGACTATGGCGACGCGACCGGCTTCGCGCGTGCGCTGGACCGTGATCTGGACTGGCCGGAGCTGGTGGAGTTGGCGGAAGCCGAGGTGGAGCGCTGGGAGGGTGGCAGCCTACACTAAGGTGTCGGTTTGCACCTACCGCTGGTTTTGTTAGGCTGGACCCTCTACTTTATCTATTTGGAAACCCGACCATGGCTTTGACCATCATCTGCGTGACCGGACCGGGCTCGACTGGCAAGAGCGGCACCATTCGCGAATTCACCTCAAAACACCTCAAATATGTAAAAGCAAAAGGCGACATACTCGGCGTCTTTCCAATGCCGGGACCGCGTTATGCAGTCGGTGTAAGCGGAACCGGAGACCAACTCGATTTCATCATCCAACACCGGAAGTTCCTGACCCGGTACTATGGCCTCAGAGCTATGATTGTCGCCAGCCGATCAGAGGGAAAGACCATTCAAGAGGTCGAGCGCTTTGCAAGCAAAGCAAAGGCTGTTCTCCATCTCATTCGCACGAAGAAGCTCGGCAGCGCACGTGAACAGAATGCCGCTATCAAGGCGAACGTCGCGAAGATCAGACGACTTCTGCCTCGCTGATTACTGACGCAAAGTTGCGGGCTCGACCCTGCCGCGCTCGATCTCGCATGATTGAAAACCAATAAACAGAGAGAAAGAAATGCCCGAAAAACCTCGCGGCGTTACAGTCCACGATGTTGAGCAGTTTGTTTTTTTGCATAAACTTTCAGCGAAGGGACACGCGAGCGACGTGCTGCTGACAGCGGCAATTTTGGATCAGGAATTGCGACGCGCGATCCGGCAGAAAATGAGACCGGAGCTGTCAGAGAAGAAGCAGGAACGCCTCTTCGAAGGTTATGGCCCGCTCGCGGAATTCGGCGACAAGATCGAGGTCGCTTATGCCCTCGGTCAAATCAACGATGATATCTACGGGAAGTTGCGGATTATCAAAGACATCCGCAACAAGTTCGCTCACCTCCCGATAGAGTGTACATTCTGGACGGGCGACATCTCGAAGCTGATCGCCAAATTCGAGTGCAAGGAGAAAGCAACTCACCCGGAGATATTTGGCATGATGGCGGAAGATTGCTTCAGCTATCTCGCCCGAAAAGTTGCCGATACGAAGCGATAACCAAAAGGGGTCCTGTGCCAAACAACAGGTGCGGTTGCGGCGCGCGCGCCTAGGTTCCGTAGAGATGGAATTTTCCAAGGGGGTTGATATTAAATTCCAAATATTTGCATAATTTCGCAATTATGTTGTTGTGGGCCGTGGACATTTCTGGCGCTGGGGGTAGCTGGCGCGCAGCGCGCAACCGCATTCTCTCTTGGGTACAGTACCTGCGTGGGAACTCGCTTTCGGAGAGCGAGCGCCGGAGCGCGTCACGTTGCTGGATTACCTCGGGAAAACGAGCTTTTGGCTGTAACGCTCTCCGGTAGTGTAGGCTACAAATATCAACCGGTTCTGTCGGGGGACACATGGGGCGATGATGGTCGGGCAGGAAGCAATTTGGCATGTGTTGATTGACGACAAGCAGAGGGGTCCGCTGACTAAGGCCGAAGTCCTCGAATACCTCGATGACGGCCTCCTCTCGGCGAGTAACTTCGTCTGGCGTCCGGGCTTCTCCGATTGGAAGTTGGTTAGCGAGATCGGCGAGTTCTGGCAGTCACCACCGCCTATACCTCAGTCGCGAACTTCGGTTCGGTCTGCCCCTGAGCACGCTCACGAACCGGATAGGATTGATACGCCGTCCACGCGTAAACAGTGGAGCCTGTGGAAGAGCGCGAATATCGGACTTCTAATGGGTACCTTGACCCTTCTGCTTCAGATCGGGAACGGTCGAGGGTTCGAGCTTGCCAACTACGCTCACAGCGCCAACGCCGAGACAGTCAGTCGATTAGTCGGCCAAGTCCTCGGCGCACCGCTCATCTTTGTATTGATCGCAGTGGTGCGAAATCTTTTAAATAGGCAGCAACCGAAATCGAGCGTCAATGCGCTTTGGGGTGCACTCACGTTCGCCGGTCTATTTGCGGGGATTATGGGCGGCCTTGTGGTCTACGGCGAAATCTTCTTCTCCAGCACTGAAGCAATCAGCGGAGAGGCCAGAAAATTCGTTATCACTACGATGCACCGCTCATGCGTTCAGAAACAACGGTCGCTCGGTCAGAATATTACCGAAGCTCAAATCGACACGTACTGCACCTGCGCAAGCGAGAAGTTGGCTGACAACACAACGTATCAACAATTGGGCAGGCCACTGAACGTGAGTGCGACTGCCGATCTAAAGCAGAAGGCCGAAGCAGTTGGCTACGCATGCCGCCAATGACCTTTGTTGCTTACAAAAGTCGGTGATCGTGGCACTCGCATGGCCGCCCGTTGGTAGGTTTTTCCACAGCCTCGCAGACGATGCGGTTTGTCGCTGGCCGATGCGCTCTTCAGGTGCGACATATGTCGCACCTAGTGTTACCTAACACTTTTGGGCCAAGTGAGGCGCGCTGCGGGAGTAAACATCCGCACGGGTCCATTCGAGGGGGAATTTTCATCTATGACAATAACGGCGGCGGAAGCCAACCGGATCGTTAACCTATACGATCCGCTGCACAAGGACTTTGGCACTTCGGCGCGCCTAGATAGCGCCCCACCTCTTCTCGCCCACTACACCTCGGTTCAGGTGGCCGAACAGATCATAAAGAACGAGGAGATTTGGTTTTCTCACCCATTCTATATGAACGATCTCGAAGAACTCCGTTATGGAATGAACATCGGAATTCAGCACCTGCCGAGCTATGTGCAAGCTGCGACTGACACGTCAGCTAAGCAAGAAAAGCTGCTAGAGGCGTTCAATCACTACATAGGTCACATGAATGAGACGACCTTGGTCAACACCTACGTTCTGTGCCTATCGGAACACGATAGAGCGGATACTGATGGCGTGCTCTCGATGTGGCGCAGCTACGCAAGCCAAGGTCACGGTGTAGCGCTAATTTTTGACAGCACCAAAATTCCCCACCACAAGCCACAAGCCCCCCTGTGGATTGGAAAAGTAAAGTATTGCACCCCAGATGTCCGCCTAAAGTTTCTTCAAGACAAGCTCGCTGAATGGGCTCGGATCACCGCCGGTCAAAATCTTCCGGATGATCAGCTTTATCTCGCAGCCTACGGTGCATTCTACTTCATCAAAGCTTTTGCGCTGATCACTAAGCACATCGGCTTTCGTGAGGAGAATGAATGGCGGATCATCTACGTGCCGGAAATGGACCCGAATGGCCTGCTCACAAGCCAGTTCGGTTACCACATCAGCCCGCGCGGCGCAGAACCGAAGCTCAAGCTGAAGATTGCGCCAGTGCAGAATTATGACGGCACTGGTCTCCGTTTGTCGCTTGCAAATCTCTTTCATTCAGCTCTGCTAGGTCCCAGCATCTCATCCCCCCTCGCAAAAGAAGCGTTCCGTCGTCTCCTCAGATCGACCAGCCTCAAAGAATTCGAGGATCAAGTACACGCCTCAACAATTCCGTTGCGGCCATCAATAGGCTAGGTGACAATCCGCGTTTGGGATTTTTATGGGCTGTGTCGTTTTTCAAAACACTTTCTAATTTTTAGGGAAACGGTGGGGATAGCTGTGACACGTGCGGGGAAACGCGCGCGGTTGGTTTGCGAAGCCATTCAAAAAAAGGATATCGCAGAATGACTAAATTCCTACTCGCCGCTGCTGGCCTCGCTCTCTCGACCCATTCAGCGGTCGCTGGCATGCCTCATTGTAGTGAGTTCTTTTCGGACATCGATGTCCAGCGCCAGTGTGTTCGGTTTGAGAGGATCACCAAGGACGAAGCGAGTGCTCTTTTGCACACGTGTGAGGCGCTAAAAGCCATCATGGTAGATCATCTTCCTTACCAACTATTTTCTGCATATGACCTATCCTCTTCGAAAGATTTGAACGCATGCAAAAACATTCGGGATGTTATTGAACCAAACCTCCCAGCGCCTTCACCGCGCAATCTTATCGAACCAACCCCCCCACCGCCTTCACCACGCAATGTTATCGAACCGCCCCCTCCACCGCCTTCACCGCGCAATGTTATCCAACCAACTCCGCAGCCGTCCGCTTCGCCATATGAGAAGGGAGTTGCGGCTCTTAAGGAGGGCAACTTTGATGTAGCCATCACAGAATTTAGTACGGTGATAGCTGATGATCCAAAAAATCCCTTTGCGTATATAAGACGAGGGACAGCTTACGAGAAAAAGGGTGATGCTGCTTCGGCGATCAGCGACTATCGCAAGGTCCTGAAGCTTGTTGACGCCGATACCGGCGCCGAATACGCCGCCAAGATACGGAAACTGGAAAAAACAAAAAAATGAGCTGCCGTTCCGCCTCATCGCGCGCACGGGGATGACGCGAAGATGTTCGATGTCGCCGGGGATCAACACTCAGAGATCAGGTCGGAGCTGTTAGTCACCGCGATAAAAACCTTAAGGCGCACAATGACGGCTTAAGGTTCGTTAGTCACAAATCCGTCCATTAATTCAATGCGGTTTCAGTCCTGCCGGGCCCACCAATGAAATCAGTGATGATGACCTGTCGATTACGCCGTCAGAAATTCCAACGGGATCAGGAACGATCTCGACGCAAATAACCAAGTCATCTCAATGGCACCTACGACAAGCGGGCCGTGCGTGACGGTGCGCTTGCAGGTTTGCTCACCCGATCGCCAGCAACGAAAACTGCTGCCGACTGAACAACTGTCTGCCAATTCCTGCGTTGGGTTCTCCGTCAGTGCGGGGCGAAGCTTTCCTCGGTACTTTCGCGCGGGTAGACGAATGTCATGTTTCTCACTTGGGTTGTCATTATTAAAATTTCAGGGTAGCCCGGCTACAGGTCACCTCAAGCAATCTGCAAACCAGCGGCCGGCAACAATTACTTCGGCGCTTCGAAATCGTACGAGATGCGGCCCGCCGGCAGGTAGAACAGGGCAATCACGGCTCCCCCTCTTACCTCGGGATAATGCCGGCTTCCAGGATCCGGCGCGGTCCAACCCGGTCCTTGCCAGCCCTGCAAGCCTTTGAGCTCTGCGCCCTCATCGATCGGAATGACTACATTCAGCTCTCCATAGGGGTGGCCATGATACTGGCCGCGCAGTACGTCGTCGTCGTGCTCGTCCTTGAATCGTTTAGGGTCCTTGCTGTCCATGTAGACGGCCGTGATGCTGAAATGGAAGCTCTCAGGCGATGGCTCCAGTATCCTGCTGCGCCGGTAGTTGGGTCCATCCACTTCCTGATTGGCAGCCCACCCCTCCTTCACGCCGAGCTTTATCAGCCTGGCGAGGTCCTTATAGAGCTCGCTGTTTTCACCGTACTTCTTGTTCAGCCACTTCTCCATGTCTGCGCCCGGGGTCATGTCCTTGACCTCCTGAAGAAATGGAATACTGCGTTGAATTAAGTCTTCCCGGTGTCCCATCGATCCTATCCTTTCGCTCGTGGTCAGTCTTCGAAGCCGATAAACCTTGTGAATTCGCTCACAGCGGCTCTTGGCATCAATCTGCCTGAACTCACCAACTCCTCTTCCGCAAAGCCGATTGAAACGCCGCAGACGACCATTTGCTCGGCAGGGATCGGAAGAAATTCCCTAAGCACAATGTGATACTTCGAGAACGTCTCTTGCGGGCAAGACTGAAGGCCCCGTGCGCCCGCTGCGATCATTACATTTTGGACGAACATTCCCAGGTCGAGCCAACTTCCGACTTGCAGCCGCCTATCGATGGTGACGATCAGCCCAACCGGTGCGCCGAAGAACCCATAGTTCTTCGAGGTTTGACCTGCACGAGCCACCAAGTCCGCCTGCTCGATTCCGAGCGATCCATAGAAGAGACGACCAAACTGATTGCGCCGCGACAGATAAGGCTCAGGCAGCTCCGTGGCGTAGTACTGGTACTCGGACTTATGTTGATCCCTGGCATTCTCGTGGGCTTCAAGTAGCGCCCGCGAGATCTCTTCCTTCTTGTTCCCACCGAGGACGTAAACATTCCAAGGTTGGATATTGGCTCCGCTCGGCGCGAATCTGGCGACGTTGAGAATGTCTTCGATCGTCTGCTTTGGGACCGCTCGGCTCGTAAAGGACCGATTGGCGAAGCGACCCGTTATGATCCTGTCGACAGGCTCCCGCCCTTCGCTGCCGCGCTGCGGGGAGGCCTTGGCGACTACTTCTTGCTTACCAGAGGACATCCACCCTGCTCCTGAGGTTTGAAAGCTTCATTGCCCGGTATTGTTGCCAGAAGCTCATAATAGTCGAACCTGTACTTGGATTCCTCGGGCTTCTTAACCCTGAAGAGATACATGTCTCTGACCAGGCGGCCATCCTCTCGGATCTTGCCGTTCTTGGTCATGAAATCGTTGACGGGAGTCTCGCGCATTTTCGAAGCAATCGTCGGACCGTCAACCGAACTAACGGCCGCCACTGCCTTGAGGTAATGCATAACGGCGCCGTAGGTACCGGCATGAATCATCGTCGGAACTTTGTTGGTCTTGTCGATGAAGCGCTTCGACCAGGCGCGCGTATCGTCATTGAGATCCCAATAGAACGCCGAGCTCAGTATCAACCCCTGGGCACTCGGCAACCCGAGACTGTTGATGTCTGCGATGAACACTAGAAGACCCACCAGCTTCTGAGTCCTAGTCACACCGAATTCACCGGCCTGCTTGACGACGTTGATGAAGTCGCCACCCGCATCGGCCAGCGCGATCGCTTCAGCCTTCGACGATTGAGCCTGCAAGAGGAAGGACGAAAAATCCGGCGTATTAATCGGATGCTTCACAGAGCCGACGACCTTGCCCCCCCTCCGCATCGATGACCTTGCGACTGTCGGCCTCAAGTTGCGCGCCCAACGAGTAATCGGCCGACAGAAAAAACCACGACTTCACACCTAGCTTGGAGACCGCCTTGGTGGTTCCTTGCGAAAGCGCATAGGTGTCGTAGGTCCAATGGATCCCGGTTTGCGAGCATTCATCCCCGGTCAAACGCGAGGTGGCTGCGCCGGTAGCGAGAAACAGTTTCTTCTTCTCACGGGTGATACCCTGGACCGCGAGCGCAACGGCCGAATTAGGCACATCCAATATTGCTTCAATATTTTCATTTTCAATCCAGCGGCGCGCGATCACGCCGCCGACGTCGGCCTTGTTCTGGTGGTCCGCGGCAATGAGTTCGATCTTCCTGCCGAGAACGCTACCACCGAAATCATCGATCGCCATCTGAGCCGCTACGACGGAGCCAGGGCCTCCATTATCCGCGTAGAGCGACGACATGTCCGTCAACACGCCGAGCTTCAAGGGACCTGTCGCCTGAGCGTTCGCCCGATTCAAACCGACAACCGCCACGAGGCACAAAATCGTCGCCCCTAGTCGCTTTCCGCCAACCATGATTCCCTCCGTTTGCCAGTATTGCGATATTGAGCAGAGTGACGAACAGCGGAAGTGAAAGTACTTCAGGGTGAAAATGCGCCTCATTCAGTTGGACGAAACCCAGCCGATACCCTGCTGATTCAGGCAAAAGCAGCCAAAAAGCCCGGTCAGTGCGTTTGTTCGGTCCCGGGGCGTCAAAACGACACCGGTGCCATTCCGAAATCTGCCGGCGGTTTCGGTCTCCCCCTGCAGGTCGCGGCGGCACCTTTCCTGTGCCCCGTTAGGTCTTCCCGAGCCAAGAGATGAAATGCGCTTACATGTTACCGGCAAGCGCATCGCGGCCACCTCTTCGCAACATCGAAGCCCTCAGGACCCCGCTCAATGACACTTGGAAACCTTTACATTCCGGTCTAGCAAGGATGGTTACGCTCGCCGTCACGGGCGAACGAATATCGAACCAACTATTTCGGTTCGGAAATGGCCGATTTTCGATGAAAGCATCTTCAGGGCCCGCGGTGCCGTCCGCTGCCCTTGGCACGGTTCGGACATGATGGGTTCCTTCAATACACTGGACTTGAATCTGCTTCGCGTCTTCGACGCCGTGATGGAGGAACGTAGCGTTCTGCGGGCCAGTCAGAAGGTCTGCCTGAGCCAGTCCGCCGTGAGCCATTCGCTGGCGCGCCTGCGAGAAATGTTGGACGATGAGCTGTTCGTCCGCACGGCGACAGGCATGCAACCAACCGCCAGGGCGGTGGCTATGGCGCCGCTGGTCCGGGAAGCGCTGAAATCCCTCGAACAGGCGATCGAGCTACCCAAGTTCGACCCGGAGACATCGACCAAGAAATTGACGATCGCAGCAAACGACTTCACCACGATGGTTGTCGCTCCCCGCCTTCTCCACATCTTGAGAACCGAAGCGCCACACGTCGATATCGTGATCAAGCCGGTCACACGGATCGATCTCGCGGAGCAGATTGATCTCGGCAGGATTGACGCTGCTGTCGGTACCTTCT
Organism: Bradyrhizobium sp. MI1.10; assembly: GCF_055811035.1. Taxonomy (NCBI): domain Bacteria; kingdom Pseudomonadati; phylum Pseudomonadota; class Alphaproteobacteria; order Hyphomicrobiales; family Nitrobacteraceae; genus Bradyrhizobium; species Bradyrhizobium sp. MI1.10. The sequence goes on along the minus strand of NZ_JBVVPN010000029.1, from coordinate 33,435 downwards.
CCGCCGTCCCCTCGCGGTTCAAGTCGGGTTTCCTGTTCGAATACGACGACGTCCTTGTCACGCATTCATCGCAGCACCTCGGCCAGCTCACCACCGAGACACTTTCCGAGCTGCCCATCGTTGTCGTCTCGTTTGGAGGCGAACCGGAGGGAGCCATTGACGGATTTATCTCGGAACGCGGCCTGGCGCGTAGATCCGAAATGTACGACCGAGCCTCGTTCGAACGGGCGATGACCGCGTCAGAACGCGTGCCGAGGATTGCCGTCTCCCTCCCCCACTTTCTCGCACTCCCGGCTTTTCTGGACGGTTCGGGGCTTTCCGCCATCGTCCCGCGGCCTCTGGCCAACTCCTTTGCCCTTACGAACCCGATCTCAATTCACGAGCTTCCATATCCGACGACACGCCTCGAAGTCCGGACACTCTGGCACGAGCGCCATGAAGGCGACGCATCGCAAGAGTGGCTGCATGAAGTCATGAGACGGGCAACGGAACACCTCCGCGCCGTCGCCGTTACGTGATGCAGCGGCCTTCGAGGGACGCGAGCAAGCGGTCGATCATGGCCTGAGAGACTCCTTGATAGGTGCCAGGCTCGAAAAGCTCCGCGATCCGGTCCGGATCGAGCTGTGCAGTCACTTTCGGATCGCTCGCCAGCACGCTGCGCAAATGAAGCTTTGCGGCGGCCGCGTTTTTGCGAGCGCGATGTCGACTACGGCGGCAATCGCCCCCGACGTGACGGCGAGAAGCGGCGGCAGGGTTGGCCATTCCGCGTGCCAGGCTCCGGCGCTCCGTTCGTGCTCCTGGACTTGAGCGGCGAAAATCGTCGCAGCCAGGTTCGGAGCCATCGTGGCCGCCGCCAGTGCGCTCGCGGCCGCCACGGGATTGCGTTTATGCGGCATCGTCGGAAGAGCCGCCCCGCCCCTGGCCTGACGGCTCAAAGGACTCCGGGCGAAGGCGGGCTGTAAAATCAATCGCTTGAGCCGTCACCGAATTTTCCGGTGGACCGGCTCATTTTGTTGGTGCCAGACATAGCCGGGATCGCGACACTCCCCGTTGCGACACGCGATGTCCGCGGGCGCATCCAGCGGCGGATGTGGGGCGCCGGTTCGGCCTCTCTCATTCCGGATTGAGACTATGCGAAAGCTTCTGGCGATATTGCTGATCTCGTGCTGGGCCAGCTTGGCTTACGCACAAAAGGCCGACCTCGTTGTCACGAACGCGAAGCTCGTGACGCTGGATCCCGCATCGACGATCGCGCAGGCTCTCGCAGTCCGCGACGGCAAGATCGTCGCAATTGGCGGCAACGATGCCATGGAAGGCCTGACCGGGCCCGCCACGCGCCGTGTCGACGCAGGTGGACGGACCATCATTCCGGGATTGATCGATTCCCATATTCACGCCGTGCGCGCCGGACTGACCTACGCAACCGAGGTCAACTGGATCGGCGCCAAGACGATTCCCGAGGCCATGGAACGCTTGGCCCGGGCGGCACAAGCGCGGCCGGCGTCCTGGATCATCGTGGCCGGTGGCTGGAGCGAATTGCAATTTGCGGAGAAGCGGCGGCCAACGCTCGCCGAGGTGATGGCGGCCGTTCCCGACAATCCGGCTTACATCCAGCTGTTCTATTCGGCGGTGCTGATGACGCCAAAAGCGCAGCAAGCCCTGGGGATGTCCGCGGATCAGTTGCCGGCCGGTATCACGTCTGAGCGCGCCGCATCGGGCGACACCACGGGCTGGCTCAACGGCTCCATTGTCAGTATCTCCGCGCTGTTCGATCGGCTGCCGAGGCCGAATTTCGAAGAGAATGTCGCCGGGACCCGGCAGTTCTTCACGGAGCTCAATCGTCTCGGCGTGACCGGGATCGTGGATCCCGGCGGCTTCAGCATTTATCCCAGCCATTACGCCGCCTTGCAAAAGCTCTGGCGTGAAAAAGCACTTTCGGTTCGGGTTGCCTTCAGCCTGTTCGCCCAGAATGTCGGCGCGGAATTCGATGAGTACAAGACTCTCACGCCGTTCCTGCCGATGGGATTCGGCGACGACATGCTGCGGTTCAACGGACTAGGCGAGCGGATCACCGGCGCCATGTACAACAACAATGCGCCCGACGCGGCCGCCAAGGACAAGTTCCGCGAGATCATTCGCTGGGCGGCCAAACAAGGGCTGACCGTCACCATCCACTGGCAGGAAGACAAATCCGTCCATCACCTCCTGGACCTCTATGATGAGGTCAACAAGGAGACGCCGCTCGCGCCCCTGCGCTGGTCCATCGCCCATCTCGACAACACCTCGCCTGAAACACTGACGCGCATGAAAGCCCTTGGGGTCGGCTGGACCATGCAGGACGCGATGTATCTCGGCGGCGACCGTATCGTGGCGCAGGTCGGCGAAGCTGCGCGCAGCATGCCGCCCATCGTGACGGCGTTACGCATGGGGGTCCATGTCGGGGCCGGCACGGATGCGCATCGGGTCGCGTCCTACAATCCGTTCGTTGCGCTGCAATGGATGCTCGACGGCAAGACCGTCGGCGGACTCTCGACGCGCGGCCCGGGCGAAACACCCAGCCGCGAAGATGCCTTGCGCCTCTACACCATGGGAAGCGCTTGGTTCTGCTTCGACGAGACGCGGCGCGGCACGTTAGAGACCGGCAAGCTCGCCGACTTCGCGATTCTCGATCGGGATTTCATGTCCGTCCCCGTCGAGCAAATTGGCGCCACGGCGTCTCTGCTGACGGTCGTGGGCGGCAAGGTCGTCTACGCAGCGGATGCTTTCTCGAGCGCGAAATAGGAGCTGGAGACCTGGTGTGCGGCGCAGCCTGAACCGGGTGAGAGCAACTAAATCGCCGATCCGGCATTATCCCCGCGAGCCGTTTCGCGGAGGTCTCACGATGGAAGACCAGAATCGGATGACCCTGGTTTTGAGTGCGATCGCCCTCGCCGTTGCCATCGTGGTTGCATCTGCGATCACGATGGAGCGCGTCAACATGCCTGCGGTCAGCAACGACGCAGCTCCCGGAACAGTCGGACTCGCCAGGCCGCACCCACCGCTGGACCGCGCCGCCGGTGAGCCGATCCAGACGGTCGGCGGCCCGTCCGGCGCGAATATTCGCGGACGTCCCTGATCGAACGCCGGATTACGGGGGCAGCACTCTTGATGATTTCTGCCGCTTTCGCGGGGTCAATATCCTATACAAGGCGCCCGTCCCCCCTTCCGCGGCAGGAGCCATCCATGACCAGTGAAAAAGGCCCGAACATCAAGAAGAAGCAGAAATGCAAGAACTGCGAGGGCAAAGGCCTGCTCAAGAAGGGCGACAAGGTGGTGAAGTGCCAGCGCTGCAAGGGCACGGGCGTGCGGTGATATTGGGCTGGCTGCCTCTCCGATGCCGAGGTGGAGGCGGTCAGATTGCGCAAACCTTCAGTCCAGCGCGAACACCAACCTGATGTTCGCCCCGATCAGCCGCCTCGCTCCAACCTCGATTGGCACTTCCTGCGGCAAGGCGCGTTGCGGTCTTTTCAGGGAGGTGCAGATGACCAAGACCGACGCGCAAGGCGTAAGGACCAGGACATCAGGTTTGTAGGAACGACTTTGTAGGAACGACCTGGACCCGTTGCGTATTGGGCCGCGCCGGGTCCTTGCGATTCCGGCAATGGCGGCCTCGGCTCGAAGCCCCGCCCCCGGGCCACAGGCCGGGGCCGCCTGACGGGGATCGGCCCGTCATCTCAGCCCGTCATTTCAGGGCCGTCTTGGAGGACTGCGCGAGAGACCATGGAGGCGCCCACACCAGGGATGCAAAACCCGCTTCGACAGGCGCGGCTCTACGGCTACCTGATCGAACGCGAGGGCGCGCTGTTTCATCCCGGCGGCAGCCACCCGCTGTGCAGCGCAGGCATGACGCGACGCATGATCGAGGCGGGCTGGCTGATGAAAGCCGGCGATCGCTACGAGCTGACGCCGCAAGCACAGGAACGGATCGCCCCGGGCGCGATGAGTTCGGGATGACTTCATCGTCGCTGGTGCCGGATTTGCGCTGCCCCGCAGGAACAGGTGCGTCCCCAAATCTTTGCCTCGGCACGGCATGTGACGACGTCAAGCATAGGAGCGGACATGAAAAAGCTGGTTCTCGCAGGGCTCGTTGCGGCTCTCGCATTTCCCCCTTCCGCATTCGCGCAAGGCGGCACGGGTGCGTCCAGGACCGGGTCGAGCATCGACTCCTCCAGCACCGGCGGCACGACGGGAGCGGGAGCCTCCAGCCTCAACACGTCATCGGACAACAATGGCGGCGGCGCGAACGCACCGGCCAAATCGTCGACGACGCGGCCAGGCGATAACGACACAAGGCAAACGCAAGGAGGCCAGCAGGCCATGCCAGGTTCCGGCTCCACCGGAGCGAACCGCAAATAGGCGCGCCACGAACGATTGACCGATTGCGCTCACGCAGGAAGGCCCGGATGATGGTCCGGGCCTTGTCTTGTCACCACCAGGGATCCCAGTAGGGCGGAGGAGCGTAGGCGTAAGGCACGTAATAGGCGCGCCGCACGACGCGCGGTCCATAGTAGCCGTAGGGCGGGCCATAGTAGCGCGGGCCATAATAGGCATCGGCCGCGAGCCCCGCCGCAAGCGCACCGGCAACAAGACCGAAGCCGATACCCGGGCCTCCCCAATGGCCGTGCCAGCCGCCGCGCCAAGCATGGGCTTCCGCCGGCGACGCCGCCGCCACGAACAGGGCCGAGATCATCGTCAGGACTAAAGCAAGTTTCTTCATGTGCGACTCCCAGAACTTGGAAACCGACCGCAAAACGCCAGACCGGAATTGAAGTTTCCGAGCGTTCCGGAAAATTTTGCAGCGAGCCGACGGACGCGAATGCGGCCGCCGGCAGGACGCGGGCGAGAGAGACGGCTCCCGCCCGCTTCATGCTTTACTTGCCGTTGATCGCGATCCGCTTCACCTTCTCTTGTGCCGCCGGTGACTTCGGCAGGGTGACGGTAAGAACGCCGTTGTTGAAGGAAGCCGCGACCTTGTCCTGGTCGACGTCATCGACCGGAATGCGCCGCTCGAAACGGCCATAGTAACGCTCGCTGAAGAGACGCTCCTTGTCTTCCGTTTCGCTCTTCTTCTCGCCGCTGATCGTCAGCACGCCGTTTGCAAGCTCGACGTTGACATCCTTCTGTTCGAGACCGGGAAGCTCGGCGACAACCTTGACCTCCTTGTCGCTCTCGTCGAGTTCGACGTTCGGCCAGCCCATTGCGGTCGAGGAACCGAACGGGCCGAGATCAAAGCTGCGGAAAGCGTCGTCGAACAGCCGGTTCATCTCGCGGTGAAGCGCAAGCAGCGGATTGCCGGCTTCGCCGCGCTGAGCGGCCATGTTGCGTGAGCCATTGTTCCACGGAATGAGATCACGTAGTGCCATTGTCGTTTCTCCTTATCTCCTGTCTTGGTTGTCGATTGGCGCAGCTCAGCGCGCGGCGAGGGCCACGCACGCGCTGCAAAACCCGGACGATCAACTCGTCAGGCATCTGCTTGTGCTCGATGTTTCGGTCGGGGCTGCCAAAAGAATTAGGAGACGGCGATTTGGTTTCAAGAGCCGGCTGCCAAGCGCCCGCCGATGGCAGCCCGAACCTTTTCGAACGCGCGCATTTCGATCTGCCGCACCCGCTCGCGTGAAACGCCATACCGTGCCGCGAGCTGCTCAAGTCTCAGCGGCGGCTCGGAGAGCCAGCGCGCCTCGAGAATGTCGCGCTCGCGCGGCTTGAGGACGGCCAGCGCGCCGGCGAGGGCGTCACGCCTCCGTCTGGTTTCTTCCCGCTCGGCGTATTCGGCTTCAGGACTGGATGCGGGGTCGACCAGCCAGTCCTGGACTTCGCCGCCGTCGGCGTCGCGCACCAAAGCGTTGAGCGACAGGTCGCCGCCGAGGCGCCGGTTCATCTCGATCACGTCGTTCTCCTGCACGCCGAGCCGCCGCGCGATCTGGCTGGCGTGCTCGGGGCGGAGATCACCATCCTCCAGGGCGGAGATTTCCGCCTTGGTCCGGCGAAGCTTGAAGAACAGCTTCTTCTGCGCGCCGCTGTTGGCGATCTTGACCAGCGACCAGGACCGCAGGATGTATTCCTGGATCGACGCCTTGATCCACCACATCGCGTAGGTCGCAAGCCGAAAGCCGCGCTCCGGCTCGAAGCGCTTGACGGCGTGCATCAGGCCGACGTTTCCTTCGGAAATGATGTCCGCAACCGGCAGGCCGTAGCCGCGATATCCCATCGCAATCCTGGCAACAAGCCGCAGATGGCTTGTGACGAGATGATAGGCTGCCTCGCGGTCGCCGTGCTCGCGCCATCGCTTGGCATAGGCGATTTCCTGGTCGGGCCACAGCATCGGAAACTTGCGAATTTCCGCCAGGTAATGTGCCAATCCGCCCTCAGGCGACAGCATCGGAACAGTTGCAGTGCTTCCCATTGCCCACCTCTTCGAGTTTGTCTGCTTACGCTGCAAAATCGACATGACAAAAAATGGTTTCGGCCGACGACGTTACGACCGGTGGGCCGGCGCGTGGGTGTGCGGCGGCTCCGGCCGCGTCACGAGATAGAGCTCGCCCGCCACCAATAGGAGGGCAGCGACGGCCAGGGCCAACATGCCGAGCACCAGATCGCTGTCATCATCCATGCGCGTTCGAAAGTATGTCGATGTCGAAGATCGGCAGCCATTGCCATTGGCTATCCGCGACATCGAACGTCGACACCGGAATTTTGTTCCGGACTTTCGGCGTCCCGCCGAGACGCGGTCTCACCCTCCCAGCGAATTCCTCGTCGCGCGAAGAATATCGTCCGACAGCTTGGGATCGTCCACGGCGCGGGCGAGCACGAGGGCGCCGACCATGGATGCGGCTGCGGCGAGCGCCTTGTCCTCGCGCTGGCGTGGCTTCAGCGTGGAAGCCATCCGGCTGCTCAGCAGGGCGATCGTGCCGCGCACGCCGGCGGTGAAGCGCTGCCTCAGGCCGCCGCCTTGACGTGACACCTCACAGGCGAGCGCAGCAAAGGGGCAGCCGGCGGCGGGATCGTCGCGATGCCCCGGCGAGAGATATTCCGAAAGATAGTCCTCGAGCGCGAAGGCCTCGGGCAATTCCTGGCCTTTGGCCTTGATCGCATGGGCCACGGCTTCCTCGACCAGCCGCTCCTTGGAGCCGAACTGGCTGTACAGGCTGCCGTGCGTCATCCCGGCCGCCTCGGCGAGCGCGTCGACACCGACGCCGGCGATGCCGCGCTCCCGCAGCAGGCGCGAGGCGGTCTCGAGAATATGCTCGCGATTTTTGGCGGCCTGTTCCTTTGAGACGCGCATGGGACCGATCCTCGGATACGGGGCTTGACTTTTATAATTACGATCGTCATGTATATCAATAGTTACGATCGCAATCAAACGATTTCAGGCCCGGTAGTGGCGTCGGAGAGGCATTATGAACAGGATTACACCGAAGATCGCGCTGGTGACCGGCGCCTCCTCAGGCATCGGCCAGGCCACGGCGGAGCGGCTCGCGAACGCCGGCTATAAGGTGTTCGGCACCAGCAGGCGGGGCGCACAGTCTGGCAAGCAGGCCTTCGAGATGCTGGCCCTCGACGTCACCAGCGATGCGTCGGTGGAAGCCGCCGTCGGCGAGTTGATCCGGCGCGAGGGCCGCATCGACCTGCTGGTGAACAACGCCGGCTTCGGCGTTGCCCCCGCCGGCGCGGAAGAGAGCTCGATGGAGCAGGCGCGCGCGATTTTCGAGACGAACTTCTTCGGCCTGATCCGGATGACGCGCGCCGTCGTGCCGCACATGCGCCGCCAGGGTAATGGCCGCATCATCAATATCGGCTCGGTGCTCGGCTTTCTGCCGATGCCTTACGGCGCGCTCTATGCCGCAACCAAGCACGCGGTGGCGGGCTATTCGGAATCGCTCGACCATGAACTGCGCACGCGGGGCATCCGGGTCTCCGTGGTCGAGCCCGCCTACACCAAGACGCCGTTCGACGCGAACTTCATGGAGCCCGACGCCACGCTCGAGGAATATCGCGAGGCGCGCGCCGGCGTGACCAAGCGGGTGAACGAGGTGATGGCGACGGCCGAACAGCCCGGCGTCGTGGCCGAGACCGTGCTGAAGGCGGCAAGCGCGGCGCGCCCGCAACTCAAATACGCGGCCGGCAGCCTTGCGAAGCGCCTGCGGTTTCTGCGGCGGTTTGCGCCTGCAGCCCTGGTGGATGCCGGGCTTCGAAAGGATTTGCGGCTCGATGCGACTGCGGCGCCGCAGCCCGCCCGCACCGCGCGGGCTTTCTGAGGGCCGCAAGCTTGCCGTTGCGAAGAACCTCCGGACCGAGAGAAAAAATGAAAGCCCTCATCTTCAAGCGCTACGGCAAGCCGGACCAGATCGCGTTCGTCGAGATCCCGCGGCCTACGCCCAAACCGAACGAAATCCTGGTCCAGGTTCACGCTGCGGGCTTGAACCCGATCGACAACATGATTCCGAAAGGGACGTTCAAGCCGATCCTCAAGTTTCAGCTGCCGGCCACGCTGGGCAGCGATCTTGCGGGCGTCGTCGTCGAGGTCGGAAGCCGCGTGACCCGCTTCAAGCCCGGCGATGCCGTCTTTGCCAGCATCTTCGATCTCGGCACCGGCGCTCTCGCCGAATTCGCGATCGTGCCGGAGGATGCCGCCGCGCTCAAACCTGCGAACCTGGACTTCGTGCAGGCGGCCTCGATCCCGATGGTCGGCCTGACATCGTGGCAGGCGCTTAGGGAGCGCGTTCTTCTGAAGCCCGGCCAGAAGGTGTTCATTCCCGCGGGCGCCGGCGGGATCGGCACGTTTGCGATCCAGCTCGCGAAATATCTCGGAGCAAAAGTGGGGACGACGACCAGCACCGGCAATATCGATCTGGTGCGTAGCCTCGGGGCTGACGAGGTGGTCGACTACAAGACGCAGCAATTCGAAGCGGTGCTGCGGGACTACGACGCGGTGCTGGGCACGCTCAGGGGCGACGCAGTCGAGACATCGCTTCGGATCCTGAAGCGGGGGAGCAGGATTGCTTCGCTGGTCGGGCCGCCGGACGCCGCGTTCGCGCGCGCCCGCGGGATGAACTTCGTCATGGTGCTGCTGTTCGGATTGCTGAGCCGCAAGATCATCCGCCAAGCCGGCAAAATCGGCGCGGACTATTCGTTCGTGTTCGTGCACCCGGACGGCAGCCAACTCGCCGAGATCGGCGAGCTTCTCAAGGCGGAGCGTATCCGGCCGGTGATCGACAAGATCTTTCCGTTCGCACAGGCGAAAGAGGCGCTGGCATATCTGGAAAAGGGACGGTCCAAGGGCAAGGTCGTCGTCCAGATGAGATGATCGCGTCTATGCGGCCCCCCCCAATCGCCTCAGCCCTCCACCCGCCACAGCCGCCAGCGCTCCGGCACGCCCTTGAGCTGGTGCACGCCGTGTTCCCTGAGGCGGATCCCGGACTGCGGCGCCAGCAGCTCCTTCACCGCGCTCGACACCAGCACCTCGCCGGCGCGCGCCTTTGCGGCGACGCGGGTGCCGATGTGGAAGGCGAGGCCGACCGCCTCAGTGCCGCTCACGGTGTATTCTCCGGCATGCAGGCCGACCCTGATCTCGAGGCCGAGCGTACGCACGGCCTTCTGAATCGCGGTCGCGCAATTGATTCCGGCAGCCGGCGTCTTGAACGTCGCCAGCACGCCGTCGCCCGTCGTCGTGACTTCCTTGCCGCGCGAGCTCTTCAGCTCCTTGCGGACCGCCGCGTAATAATGGCCCATGATCTTGGTCCAGCGGACATCGCCGAGCTTTGCGGCTTTTGCCGTGGAGCCGACGATATCGACGATCAGGATCGTGGCGAGCGCCCGCTTGAGTTCGGTGCTGCCTGCGGCCGGTCGGCGCCGGAGCACGATCGCGCCGGCCAGCGGTTCATAACGATGGTTGCGGCGTCGCGCGATCGCGGCCTTGGCGTAATCCTGGGCCCGCTGCGCGCTGCCGCAGCGAATTGTCTTCTGCTGCGGCAGACGCGTCCAGTAGACCTTTCGTCCGTCACCGGCGCCCTGGACTTCCACGGCGCCCCATTTCAGGAGGATCGCGGTGCCAACGCGCCGGACACACCACGCCTTCGACGTGTAGCCCGATACATTCGACTGATGGATTCCGATGCGGAGGAATTTTGGCATGAACGTGCGGCCGATCGATGACACGCTTGGACGAAACGCTTGGGCGGCGTCGCACCGAGCGTAGTCACACAATCCCGGGTTGGCAACAGGACTCGAAGCTCGCCCGCTGCTGGGCCGGGGGCCGCCGTCATCTTCAAAACGCAAAAAGCTCGATCGGATCGCTGAAGCCGCGCACCTCATATTTGCCGACATGCTCCAGCTCGAACTCTCGCTCGACCAGCTCGGCGAAATCGCGTGACAGCAGCACTTTCTTTCCCAATTGCTTGGTCAAAGCTTCGAGTCGCGAGGCCATGTTGACGGCGGGACCGATCACGGTGAAGTCGAGCCGGGTGGACGATCCGATATTGCCGTACATGACGTCGCCGACATGGACGCCGATGCCGTAGTTCAGCGGCGCTCGGCCGGTGCCGTCGTTGCGCGCGTTCAACGCGATCATCGCCTGACGGGCTTCGGTCACGGCATGCAGCAGGTTTGCGCAGGCCTTGGGCTCGCTCAGCGGAAAGATGGCGAGCAGGCCGTCACCGATGAATTTCAGGATCTCGCCGCCATGCCGCGCGATCGGCTCCGACATCGCGTCGAAATAATCGTTGAGCAGATCGATGACGTCGTCGCGCGGCCAGTTGTCGGAAATCTTGGTGAAGTCGCGCAGATCGCAGATCATGATCGCGGCGCGCACCGTCGTGCCGGTGCCGCGCCGCGTGGCGCCGGCGAGGATCAGCTCGCCGGCATGTGAGCCGACATAGGTCTCGAGCAGCGTTCGCGCCAGCCGGTTCTTGATGCGAATCTCGCTGACCAGCGCCAGCACCGGCAATAGGTTCTTGAGGGCGGCGACGTGCGCGTCGTCGAACCCGCCGGGCCGGTTGGTCGCGAAGGTGACGAGATGGCGCTTGCCGAGCGTGTGATAGAGCGGCCAGGCCACATAGTCGGTGAGGCCCTGCGCGCGCATCTCGCGATAGAGCGTGTGCTTGCGGCCGAGCGCGGGGTCCTGCTCGAGATTTTCGCGCAACTCGGTCGCGCCGTCGAACATTTCGTTGGCGGGACTGCCGATGAACTCGGACCGCTCGCGGACGTCATGGTCGACCCGTGCAATCTCCGCCTCGCGCATGCCGTCGGACCACATGAAGCGGGCGCCCAGCCATTGCGGGTGCTGGATCAGCACGTGAAGGGTTGAGCGCGCCAGCGGAATGCCGGCCTGCTGAAGCCGGATGCACATCTCGGCAAAGATATTGTCGATGAAGCGCTGGTCGCGCGTGCCGTTGATCAACCAGTCGACGACGCCGTCGGACAGCGTGGCGGGTTTCTTCTCTGGCGTGGTCATATCTGCCCGTTCATATCGTGGCCACCCACGTCGTGCTTTGGGCGGCGGTCTGCATCAGGGCAGATATCGTGCTCCGGCGCGACGGCGTCAACCTAGCCAGTTGCATGGATTGTGCGCAGCGCTCCGGCGGGCGGGAACGCCGTTCAGCCGACGATGTGGATAGAACCCAGCACGGCCAGCCCGGAGACGAGCGCAAGCGTCGACGCCCCCGTCAGTTCGACCTTCAAGGTGTTTTCGTGCGAAATCGCAAAATCCGTGCCGTCGAGACGGATGTCGCAGTCGCCATGCGCCGCGTAGATGAGATGCGTGCCGGCGGGCAATCGCCGGTCACCGGGCGCCCTGAGCGCTTCGAGCTCAAGCGCGACCGCACCGCGCCGGCCCATCAAATTCACGACTTCGACTGGCCCTTCCTGGAGCTCGGTGACGATCTCGAGCTCGCCGGTGAAACGCACCGTGGTGAACGGCTCGCGCTCGTCGAATTCCTGCGTGGGCGACTTCAGCACCAACCCGCGGCCGCCGACCACCATCTGCAAACGGTCGATGCCGGGCATATGGGAGAATGGCCCGGCCGCCACGATCGGCGTGGAAGCAAAGCGCCACAGCAGGCTGTCCCAATCCCTCACGCTGGAATCGGCGCGATGGGCATCCGCGATATCGGTGAAGATGCCGCCGCCGTTCTTCCAGGGCGAGCGGGTATAGTCTTCGGGTTTCAGCAGGGTGGTTTTCATGTCTCGAGGTGGTCCGGGAGCGCAAGAGCGCGGGTGTCAGTTGCGTATCATGCAGACAGGATCGTCGCCAGCTCACTTCCGTCAGCGCGCCAATCTTTCGCGACTACTTCGTCGTCAGTGCCGCGACCGGGCGCCACGCAACATCAGGCGCGCTCTCAACCAACTGCCGACAGCGGTCGCGCATCAGTTCAGCCGGACGATCCGGGCCGCGCATGTTCAGCACGGCTTCGAAATCGGCGAGCGCGGCGGCAAACCGGCGCGCGCGGTAGTTGGCGAGGCCCTGTTCATAGCGGACGATCCAATCTTGCGTCTCGCCGCCGTCCTCTCCGACGAGTCCGACCAACTCGTAGACCGCAAACCCCTCCTCGCGTCCATACACGGCGATGCTGTCGATCTCGCGCGTGACGATGGCGCCGCGTGCGAGACGTTCGGTCGCTTCGCCAATGAGGATTTGCGTGCCGTAGGATTTGTTGGCGCCCTCGAGGCGGCTTGCGACGTTCACGGCATCCCCGATCACGGTGTAGTTCAAGCGCAGTTCCGAGCCGATATTGCCGACCAGCATGCGGCCGGAGTTGATCCCGATCCGGATCTGGAGCGGCTGGCCGAGATCGTCGGCAAGGCCCGACGCCGAGATTGCCCTGCAACAGCCGAGCGCCGCGCGGCAGCAGCGCAGCGCGTGGTCGGCCTGCGGCTGCGGCGCGCCCCAGAACGCCATGACGGCGTCGCCGATGAACTTGTCGATGGTGCCGCCATTCGCGACAACGGCCTCGGAGGCGAGGTCGAGATAGCGCGACAGCAACGGCACCACGCGATCGCCGAGCCGCTCGGACAGCCCGGTGAAGCCGGCGATGTCGACGAACATCACGCTGAGCTCCTGCATGCTGCCACCGGGTCTTGCCTCGACGCCCTGGCGCAACAGCGAGCGGACCAGATCGGCCGGGATGAACTTGCGAAACGCCGACAGGCCGGCCGCCATCTCGGCGATCGCGCCCGACAGGCTCGCGATCTCCTTCAGCCGCGACGGATGGCGGCGGACCTGCTCCAGCGCGAAGGCTTCGACATGACGGAGCTCGCCGACGACACGCGACAGCGGCGCGGCGATGACGGAACGCGCCAGCATCGCCGAGGCCAGCGCTGCGAGCACGGCGCCGATGGCAAGGCCGAGGATCAGGCGGCGCAATGTCGTCTCGACCGGACCGAGAAACTCGGCCTCGGGGATCACGGTCGCCAGCGACCAGCCGGGAAACGGCAGCGGCGTGAGGGCGACCTCGTAAGCCGCACCAGCCGACGTCAGCCGGCTTCGCCAGGCTTCCTTGCGACCATCCTCGCCCGCCTTCACGAGCGCCATCCGCGCCAGCGGTAGCAGCGTCGTATCGCCCTTCGCAACGTGCAGCTCGTCGGCATCCTTGTCGGGCGCCGCGATCAGCTCACCACTGCCGTCGATGATGAAAGCCGTTCCGGTGCGCCCGACCTCGAGCTGCGACAGGAAGCGTGCGAGCCTGGTGTATTCGATGATGACCGCGAGCACGCCTTGCCGCTCCTGGTACACGTCGATAGGTCCGGCAAAGGCAATCGACGGCCGCTCGCCGGTCGGATGGTCCATGACCTTGAACCACTCCGGCTCCCCGGCCGCCAGCCCGGTCTTGAACCAGGTGCGATCGGCGACCCGAAAATCGGTCGGCTCGAAACGGCGATTGGCGAATTCGATGTCGCCGGGCACCACATCGTATTCGTCGATGCGGCGCTGGCCGGCATGATCGGTCAGCGAGATCTCCATCATTTCGAGGCGGCGGTCGCCGAGCTTGTGCGCGGCGAAGAAGGAGCCGTCGGGCCAGCCGAAGGCGACCCAGGAGATCGTCGCCTGCGATTGCAGTTGCGACAGGAACACGAATTCGCGCTTGTCGGCGTCGCGGGTGTCGAGCACGTTCTGCAGGAACAGTGTCCGAATGGCAGTGTGCGCGGCACGCGCCTCGTCCACGATCGCGGCGACCTCCTTGCGGACAGCGGCCACGATTTGCTCGTTGATGGTCGATGCGAGCTGCCGGCTCGCCGCCTCGGCCGTGCGCCACCACAACAGGCTGGAGAGAGCCGCGGTCAAAAGGATCGCGGTCAGGACCAGCGCCGAGACGGCGAGCCGAATGCTGACCGTCAGCTTCGCGATCGCGCGCAGGTGCCGTCCGGGATCAACATTCATCGCTGTTTCCGTTCTCCGGCAAAGCGGCGACTGGCCACCTACTGTTACCGCTCTACGCAGCGCGTATGCATTCGTTACCTGTGGCAGCCATCGCGCCCCGCCGCCAATGCTCTCCGGCTAAGGTCTCGATAGAGACTAGGCATTGGATTGACCGGCCAGTCACCCGCTAATCCGATCCAAGCGCACAGCCCGTGCGCCCATCTAACCGCCTCACGAACTCGTGACCTACTTGATTGGTAACGCGAGCCGGGTGCGGGGCGAACCGAACAAGGCGCTCTTCGCCTGCCAGGCGATGCCATCTCGAACAGGAGAAACTTCAATGTCTGCCAAACTTGCCGTGACCACGCTCGTTCTCGCCGGCGCCATGTCGACCGCACTGGCGACTCTGGCCACTGCTGCTCCGCTGACCAAGGCCGAGGGCGACGCGGCCGTCGCCGCCAAGAAGGAAAAATGCTTCGGCGTCGCCCTCAAGGGCCAGAACGATTGCGCGGCCGGACCAGGCACGACTTGCCAGGGCACCTCGACCGCCGACTTCCAGGGCAATGCCTGGAAATTCGTCCAGGGCGGCACCTGCACCAGCATCGAGCTGCCGGGCGGCAAGAAGGGCTCGCTCAAGCCGGTCTGACGCGCTGCGTCGCGACCACCACAACAGGGAAGAGCGGAGAGAAACCATGACGACGGCAATCGCGCCTGACATGTCTGCGGTGCCCCTCCGCTATTCCGCGTCCCTCGGCGGCGTCGCCGGGACGAGCTTCAAGCCCGAACACCTTCAGGCGATCCTGAGCACGAAACCGCAGCGCGGCTTCTTCGAGGTCCACGCCGAGAACTATATGGGCGCAGGCGGACCGCCGCATCGCGCACTGGAAGCGATCCGCCGCGACCATCCCGTCTCGCTGCATGGCGTGTGCATGTCGATCGGCAGACCGCAGCCGCTCGACAAGGCGCATCTGGCCCGCTTTCGCGGACTGGTGGCGCGTTACCAGCCCGCGCTGGTATCCGAGCATCTCGCCTGGTCGACGCATGAGACCAGCTTCTTCAACGATCTGTTGCCACTGCCCTATACCGCGGCGACGCTCCGAAATGTCTGCGATCACATCGATCAGGTGCAGGACGCGATCCGTCGTCCGCTACTGCTGGAAAACCCGTCGACCTATGTCGCTTTTCGCGAATCGTCCATGAGCGAGACCGATTTCATCCGCACTGTTGCCGAACGCACCGGCTGCGGACTGCTGCTCGATATCAACAATGTCTTCGTATCAGCAACCAATCACGGGTTCTCGGCGCTCGACTGCCTCGCGGACTTTCCGCTGTCCCGCGTCGGAGAGATTCATCTCGCCGGCCATGCCGAGCAGGCCGACGACGAAGGCGACCTGCTGCTGATCGACAGCCATGACGGCCCGGTCGCGGACGCCGTGTGGAAGCTGTACGAGATCGTCATCCAGCGCCGCGCTCCGGTGCCGACGCTGATCGAGTGGGACAGCAAGATCCCGGATTGGCCGGTCCTGCAAGCGGAAGCCGCAGCTGCGCAGGCGATCCTCGATCGTTACCGCCCGGTCGGGCTGACGGGAGATCGTCATGCCGCCTGAGCCTGACCTTTGCTTTGCCGCAGCCTTTGCACCGGCGCTGCTCGACCCGGTGCGCCCTGCGCCTGAGATCGTGGCCGGTCCGAACGGCAAGGCCCCCGGCAAGCGCTACGATGTCTACCGCAACAATGTCACGGTCAGCCTGATCGACGCGCTCGCCGCGATCTATCCGGCGGTGCAGCGCATCACCGGCACCGACTTCTTCCGTGCCATGGCGCGCTTCCATGTTCGCCAGACGCCGCCGATCTCACCGCTGCTGTTCGACTACGGCCGCGACTTCCCCGTCTTCATCGCGCAATATGAACATGCGCAGATGATGCCATGGCTCGCAGATGTCGCACGCATCGAGCGGGCCTGGCTCGATGCCTATCACGCCGCCGACGCAGCACCGCTGTCGCCGGCGCAGCTTGCCGCGGTTGCACCGGAGCGGCTCGGCGATCTCGTTCTCATACCGCACCCGGCGGCGGGAATCGTGCGGTCGCAATTCGCGGCGGTGACGATATTTTCCGCCAACCGCGATACGTCGCCGGTCGGGCGCATCGACGCTGCGACACCGGAGGACGCGTTGGTCACGCGCGCCGAATTCGATGTCGAGGTCCGGCATCTTCCGCCCGGCGGTGCCGCATTCGCGAGCAGCCTGATGTCTGGTCGGCCGCTCGGCGAGGCCGCTGCACGCGCACTGGACGCGGCGGCCGAGTTCGACCTCGCTTCGAACGTCACCGGCCTGATCCAGGCGGGCGCCTTCACCTCAATCACTTTCGGAGACGTCTGATGATCACGGATCAACGCATGCAGGCGGGCGGCGGCCTGCCCGCGCTCGGGCTCCTCGTCGACAAGGCCAATCATCTCGTGCAGACCATCGCGTCGCCGTCGCTCGTTCAGCTCGTGCTCCGCGTCGCGCTGGCGGTGCCGTTCTGGCGTTCCGGCATGCTCAAATGGGCAGGCTTCCTCAGGCTCAACGACACCGCGGTGACGTTGTTCAGCGACGAGTTCATGCTGCATCTGCCGGGCGGGCCCTTTCACTATCCGGCGCCGACGGTGATGGCGTTCCTCTCCGGATGCGGAGAGATCATGTTTCCGATCCTCCTCCTGCTAGGCTTCGGCACGCGGTTTGCGGCGCTCGGACTGCTGTTCATGACCGTCATCGTCGAGCTGACCGTGCCGGACGGCTGGCCCATCCACATCACCTGGGCGTCGATGGCGCTTGGCATCATGGCCTACGGGCCGGGCCGGGTCTCGCTGGACCACCTGATCTGCCGAGCGCGCTCGCCCGAGCCATAGGCGCGAGGCGCCCTCTCACATCCCGCTCAGCCCGCTATCGACCGCGAGCGCCTGCGCGGTGACGTAGACGCTCTCGTCCGAGAGGAAGAACAGCACGGCATAGGCGATCTCCCAGGCGGTAGCCTGGCGGCCGAACGGGATTTGGCCCTTGCCGCGCGAGGGGCGGCCGGCGCCGGCTTCGCGGCCGTTCGGCGTGTCGACGAG
Source organism: Bradyrhizobium sp. MI1.10 (assembly GCF_055811035.1). Classification (NCBI taxonomy): domain Bacteria; kingdom Pseudomonadati; phylum Pseudomonadota; class Alphaproteobacteria; order Hyphomicrobiales; family Nitrobacteraceae; genus Bradyrhizobium; species Bradyrhizobium sp. MI1.10. The sequence continues at coordinate 15,957 of NZ_JBVVPN010000029.1, read as the reverse complement.
GCCGGGATAGACCAAGTTGGCGCGAATGCCGCGGCGCGATCCGAGATGGGCGATGTTGCGCATCAGGCCGCCGAGCGCGGCTTTCGAGGAATCATACACCGCCATCTGCGAGCCGGCCTTCAGCGCGGCGATCGAGGAGATGAAGACGATCGATCCGCCGTCGTCGAATTTCGGCAGGCCCGCGCGGCAGCACAGCATGGGCCCGCGAACGTTGACGTCGTAGATCGCATTCCACTCCTCGGGGCTGACGGCATCGAGCCCGACCTTGCCGAAGGTGCCGATGTTGAGCACCATGCCGTCGAGCCCGCCCATGGCGCGATGCGCCTCCTCGATCATGCGCACGATTTCGGCCTCCGAGGTGACGTCGGCGGCAATCGCAAAGGCTTCGCCGCCTTCGTCGGTGATGCGCTTGACGGTGTGCTCGGCCGAGGTGCGGTTGCGATCGGCGACCGCGACCTTGGCGCCCTCGCGAGCGCAAAGAATGCTCATGGCGCGGCCGTTGCCGATCGGATCGGTGGCGGCGTCGAACACGCGCTGGCCACCGCCGACGATCAGGATGCGGCGCCCCTTAAGGCGCCCCCTGCCCAGCGCTTCGCCCAGCGATTCCGCACTCGGCGGGCGGACGTAGCGGTCCCGCTTGCTATCGGTATCCGTCATCTCAGGCGCCCGGCTTCTTGCCGCCGTCATAGACCGCCATGCCGGCCGCGGGATCGAGATCCGTTTCGGTCGCCTCGGTGACGCGCGCCATCATCATGTAGAAGCCGAGCGCGACGATGGATTCGACGATCTCCTGGTCGCTGAAATGCTCGCGCATGGCGGCGAAGATCGCCTCGGGAACGCGGACGTTCTCGACCACTTCGCGGCCGAATTTCAGCAGCGCGCGCTCGGCCTCGCTCAAGCCGGCGGCATCGTAGTCGGCGCGCTCGACCGCGTCGATCTGTGCTTGCGTGCAGCCGACGCCAAGCGCGATCGGCACGTGCTGGCGCCATTCATAGGCGCCGCCTTCGAGCTGGGCTGCCTGGAGGATCAGGAGCTCGCGATTGACCGCACTGAGCTTCTGTTTGTGCAGGATCGAATTGCCCAGCCGCATCGCCGGGATCATGTTGGCTTCGGCGTGCGCCATCATGCGGAAAATATTCAGCTTGACCGGCATGCGGTCGAACGAGGCGCGGATGTCGCCGCTGGTCGTCTCCGGATCAATCAGGGGCAGCCTTGCCACGATTCTCTCCCTTGGCTTTTCGTTTCTTGTTGTCGTTTGTCCCGCGATCCGCCGCGATCAGCGACAGGAAGAAGGCGAGATAGCGGTCGATCGCCTCGATCACCTTTGGCCGCGGCGACGGTGCCGCGCCCATCACGTAATGCTCAAGACGGATGTAGATCAGCCCGGCCGCGAACAACCGCGCGGTCTCGCGCGGATCCGGCGTCGAGACCAGACCGGCGAGCGCAAAACCGCGGAAATAATCCGTCATCATGCTCTGCTCGCGCGCATAGAAATGATCGGCGAATTTGGCGCGGATGCCGGGCACGCGATTGCGCTCGGCGGTGATGACTTTCTGGAACTGGTGCTCGCGCGGGTCCGACCATTGCTCGACCAGATCTAATGCAAACTGGCGGCAGAACGCGGCGGGCTGGCGCGCGAGCTGCTTGTAGCGCGGTTCTTCCAGCCGACTCGCCGAGCTGGCCGGACCGTGCTCGCTGACGATCGCCTCGAGGATCGCGGCCTTGCCGGCGAAGTGATTGTAGAGGCTGCTCTCGCGAATGCCGACGCGACGCGCGAGCTCGCGCATCGAGGCGCCGCCATAGCCGCTCTGCGCGAACAGATCGAGCGCCTCGGCGAGGATGCGCGCGCGGGTCGTGGGCGCAGCCGCTTCCGCCGCGCTGGTGGTGTGAACAGCCATTCGGCTTGACTAACGAACGATCGTTCGCTAGTCAACCGCTTCAACTCCGCTCTCAAAAGAAGCGGAGAGCAATCTGGGGAGACCAGGTCATGGCGCGCTTCGTCCATTTTCGTCTGCTGCGCGCCGCAACATTGTCATTGGTCGTAACGTCCTCGGCAATGCTGCCTGCGCGCGCCGAGGATCCGGCCGCCTATCCCACCCACAAGATCAGGATGCTGCTGCCTTATGCGGCCGGTGGCGGCGGCGACGTGATCGGGCGGCTGCTCGGCGACAGGATGGGCAAGACGCTCGGACAGAGCGTCTATATCGAGAACCACACCGGGGCCGCCGGCACGCTCGGCACCCAGATGGTCGCGGCGTCGGCGAATGACGGCTACACTATCACCGTCGGCGGCATGACCACGCATGTGCTGGCGCCGGCGATCTATCCGAAACTGCCCTACGATTCGATCAAGGATTTCACCACGATCGGGCGCATCGGCACGTCCTCGATCATGCTGGTGGCGACCAAGGATTTTGCGGCCGACGACATCAAGGGCCTGATCGCGTTGGCCAGGAAGGGCGAGCCGATCCAGTACGGAAGCTGGGGCGTCGGCTCGACCGGACAATTCTGCGCGGAAATCCTGATGCAGCAGACCGGAATCAAGATGGACCACGTGCCGTTCAACGGCATCGCCAAATTGGCCGGCGATTTGCTCGGCGGCCACATCTCGCTGGCGACACTCGACATGGCGACCGCGACTCCGCTGGTGAAGGACGGCTCGATCAAGGCGCTGGCCGCCTGCGGCGAACGCTCGCCGAGCCTGCCGGATGTCGCAAGCTACAAGGAACAGGGCGTGCCGTTCGACCGCAGCCTGTCCTGGGCGATGTATGCGCCTGCGGGCCTTGCCGAACCGATCGCAAGAAAGCTGTCGGCGGCATTGAAGGACGCGCTCGCCGATGCCGAGGTCAAGGAGAAGCTGCTGGGGCTCGGCATCACGCCGCAATTCGTACCCGGCGACGAGCAGCGTGACATCAACGCCCGCGACATCGCGGCCTGGAAGCAGGTTGCCAAGGACGCGGGCATCGAGGTCAAGTGATCAAGCTGACAAGAGGAGCGCTGGCATGAGCCGCATCTTCGGCGCGGTGCGCCAGAACGGATATGTGGTGCGGGACATCCACGCCGCGATGAAGCACTGGATCGAGGTGATGGGCGTCGGTCCCTGGTACTACATGGACCGCGTCAAGACCGACTGGTTTCGCCATCGCGGCGAAAACTCCGCGGTCGAGATGAGCATCGCGCTGGCCAATTCCGGCGACCTCCAGATCGAGCTGATCCAGCAGCGCAACGACGCGCCCTCGCTGTACAGGGAATTCCTCGAGTCCGGCCACGAAGGCCTCCAGCACATGTCCTACTGGAGCCACGACTACCAGGCGCTCTACGACAGGGCGCTCGGGCTCGGCTACAGGATCGGCCATGAGGGCCAGATCGGCGGCGACAAGGGGCGCTTTGCCTATTTCGACACCCAGGCCCATCCGGGCACCGTGATCGAGATCTCCGACATCAGCGGCACCAAGGGGCCGTTCTTCGAGAAGGTCCGGCAGGCGGCTTTGAGCTGGGACGGCACGCGGCCGATCCGCGAGGTCGGCGGGAGCCGATGACGCCGGCGGCCGGCAAGGCGATGCAGCAATCGGCCGGAATTCACCGCGCTGCTGGCGCGGTAGAAATCTATGGTAACGTGAGCTTCGTGTCCGAACCTTCAGCGAGGCAAGCATGTCCAACACTGACAAGGTTTTCGCCGGCTCGATCCCGAAACTCTACGACGAATATCTGGTCCCGCTGATCTTCGCCGTCTACGCCGAGGACATCGCAAGACGTGTCGCGGCCCGGTCTCCCTCCGTGCTGCTCGAGATCGCGGCGGGCACCGGCGCCGTGACGCGCGCGGTCGCGGCGGCGCTGCCGCGCGGCGTCCGTTATGTCGCGACCGACCTCAACGAGCCGATGCTCGCCGTCGCGGCGCAGCGCCAGGCGGATGACGATCGCATCTCGTGGCGTCAGGCCGACGGATCGGCCCTGCCCTTCGACGACGCCGAATTCGACGTGGTGTGCTGCCAGTTCGGCGCCATGTTCTTTCCGGACCGCGTCAAGGCCTACGGGGAAGTGAAGCGCGTCCTCAACGGCAATGGCACGTTCGTGTTCAACGTCTGGGATCGCATCGAAGACAATGTGCTGACGCATGAAGCCACGGTCGCGCTCGAAAAGCTGTTTCCCGACGACCCGCCCCGTTTCATGGCCCGGACGCCGCACGGCTATCACGACAAGGCCGTCATCAGAACCGACCTCGAACGCGCAGGCTTCCGTGACATATCGATCGAAACGCGACCTGAAATAAGCCGCGCGCCATCACCCGAGCACGTCGCGATCGCGCTCTGCCAGGGTACGCCGCTGCGCAGTGAGATCGAGGCACGCGATGCCAGCAAGCTTCAGGCTGCGACCGACATCGTTGCCGAGGCGATCCGGACGCGCCATGGGTCCGGACCGATCGAGGGCAAGATCCAGGCTATCGTGATCGAGGCGCGGCGATAGTGGCGGGCTTCGATCTGCCCGCCTCCTACCAGAAGCCCCGCTGCATCGGCTGTGCCGGCTGATAATATTGATACTGGCCGCGCCGGCGCGGATTGACCGGCTGCGGATTCGGATCGCGCTGGAAGAAGAAGCCGAAACCGTTGCCGCCATTGTCCCAGCCGTCGTCGCTCGCCATGGCCATCGGAGGCGCGGTCGGCTTGCGCGTAATGAAACCGCCCTGGGGCTGGTTGCTCAGCACCGCGACGAACTCGGTGCGGTAGTTGGTCTCGCTGCTCAGCGGCTCGTCCGAGATGATGATCGAGGAGCGCGGCAACGCGGTCGGCGCAATGCGATCGAGCACCTCCTGCGGGATGGTGATGCGATCGAGCGCGTTCCTGGCGTTGTCGCCGTCGTCGATCGTGACCACGCTCCAGCGCAAGCCCGTGTCGTTCTTCGCCATCGCCGTGAAGATATGCGTTCCGAGCGGCTGATCCGGATTGCGGATCGCGACGGGAACCTCGATGCTGGTGTCGAACACCTCGCCGCCGCCGTCCGGTGCCGGCTTGTGCGTGTTCCGCCGCACATAAAGCTTCTGCGTCGCGCGGCTGATGTAGACCGAGACCGGCTCAAGCGCGAGCTTTGCGTCGGTCGCAGCCTTCACGGCGTCGGCCTTCCTGGCTGCTGCCGCCTTGGCCGCCTCTTTCGTGGCCGCGACCGCATCGCGCTTCGGCTGTGCGGCGGCCTTGGCGGCATCGAGCTGCGTCGCCGCGTCGGCGGCCTTGATGGCGGCCTTCTGCTTCAGCTCCTCGGCCTTGGCGCGGGCTTGATCGGTCTTGGCCGCCGCGAGCTGCTTGTCGGCGAAGGCGAGCTCGGCGTCAGCGCGGGTCTTCTGCTGTTCCAGCTTGCGCAGCGAAGCCGGCAGCGATGCCGCCTCTTTCGCGGCCAAAGTCGCGGCCTTCTTGGCCTCGTCGGCCGCCCTTGTCGCCTCCTCGGCCTCGCCGGAGAGCCTGCCGATCCGGCCCGGCGCCGCCGCAATGGCGTCCCGCTTCGGCATGAACAATGCGGGATGAACGATGTCGATCGGCGCCGCGTCGTTCGGCGAGATGATCACCCGCATCCCGATGTTGGTCTTGTCGAACAGACCCTCCGCGAAGCCGAACGGCATCCGCACGCAGCCATGCGAAGCGGCGTAGCCGGGCAGCGGCCCGCCATGCAGCGCGATCCCGTTCCAGGTGATGCGCTGCATGTTCGGCATCCAGGCGTCGTCATACATGGTCGAGTGGTGGTCCTTGTCCTTCTCGACGATGGCGAAGACGCCGGCCGGCGTCTCGCGTCCCGTGGTGCCGGTGGACACCGGCGCGCGGAAAATCCAGCCCTCGGCGTCGTAGAAGGTGACCTGCTGGCTTTTGATCGACACGATCGCCATGATCGGCTCGCCGGCCTCGCGCGGCGCCACCGCCTCGACCGGCTGACGCGCCTGCTTGGCCGCATTGGCCGGGGCCACAGCCGCAAAGGCGAGCATCGCCGCCAAGGTCACAATTCCGGGAGGCCCCCAACGCCGCATCGCCACGGTAGATTGCGCCGTTGTCATCAGGTTTCTCATGCCATCCTCGGTCGAAATGCCAGTCCGCCGGTCATTGATCAGATTGCGATCTTTGAATTAAGAAATTGCAGCCGCCTTACGTTCCGTCTGTGGCGACATTCGGCACGTTCCTGCGATAAATCTCATATACGACGGTTGACGCAGGCGGAAGGGCGGCGCGCGGCCGAAGCTGGCGGTCTATCGCTGCGGCAGAATGTCCGGGGCTTGGGCGACCGCACGCGCGGATTCACGCCATTCGGCGGCCGCGCCGGCGCAGCGTAGCTAAGCTACTGGAGTCAAGGCTGCCTTTTCAAACAAGGCTGCCTTGCCGAACAAGGCCGCCTCTCCAAAGGAGACGAGCCGCTGCCGCTCCTCGTCCCACAAGGTCAGCCGCACGGTCCGCAAACTCTGGAGCAGCGTAATCCGCCCGACACCAGCGAACTGCGGATTGTCGCGCAACACGTCCTGCAAGCGATAGTAGGGAATTCGACTGGACAAATGATGGATGTGGTGGACGCCGATATTTGCCGTGAACCATCGCAGGACGCCCGGCAATTGATAGTGAGAGCTGCCGTGCAGCGCAGCGTCGTGAAAATTCCAGGTCTCGTCGTGGGCCCAATGCGTGTGCTCGAACTGGTGCTGGACGTAGAACAGCCAGACGCCGATCGACGCCGCCAGAACAATGATCGGCAGATGCACGAGCAGGAACGGCCCATAGCCGACCAGCTGGATCATCGTGACGACGAGAACCGCGAGGGCGATGTTCGTGCCCATCGTGCTCAGCCAAGGTTTCCAGCCGCGACCCATCATCCCGACCGGCAATCGGTGCTTCAAGATGAACAAATACGAGGGACCGACGCCAAACATCACCAGGGGATGTCGATACAAACGATATAGCGTCCGACGCCATCGCGACCGCCCGAGAAATTCCCGCGTGGTCAACGTGTCGATGTCGCCTAAGCCCCTTTGATCGAGATTGCCGGAGTTCGCATGATGGCCTGCATGGTTGCGCCGCCAGTAGCCGTATGGCGTCAGTGTCATCACGCCGAGGGCACGGCCGACCCAATCGTTCGCAAGGCGGCCGCGGAAGAAAGAGCCGTGTCCGCAATCGTGCTGGATCATGAAGAGGCGGACCAGCAAACCCGCCGCAGGCACCTCCAGCAGGAGGGCAAACCAATAACCCTGGTCAAGAGCGGCCCAGATCAGAGCCCAGATGACGACGAACGGTATCGCCGTAATCGCCAGTTCGAGGATACCCCGCGCATTGTCGGGCTCGCGATAGCGGGCAAGCAACTGCGCCGATGCGCGGATTTCCGGTATTCCTTGGCTCATATCTGCTCTGCTCCCGACATGCGGCCCAAGAAGCACGGTTATGGCCATGGACGCAACAAAAACGCCCTCCGCCTGGAGCGCTTCCGGTCGGAACCGAGCCATCGCCAAGCCAAGCGGCGCTTTCAGAGCTTCAGACGGTGAGGCCGAGCCTCGTCAGATATTGCGGCTTAAACGCCCAGCGCCTTGCGGTTGAAGGTTCGCAGGAAACGCAGCGACATCGTCCGGACGTTTGCGACGTTCAGCAACCAGCCGGCGGCGGCATAAGCGAGCCCGCCGGCGAGGCTCACGACAATGAGCGGGACGAGGCCGATGCCGTTGACCTGGGATTGTGCCACGAGGATCGCAGCCGCCATCGCCGCGGCGGAGACGGCAAGGCCGGCGAGGCGGTGGAGGTCGAACGGGACGGGATGGGCGCGATGCATCAGGACGACGGCAACGAGGAAGCCGATCGCTTCGGTCGCAAGCGTCGCCAACGCCGCGCCGTAGAGGCCATGGCCGGCCACCAGCACGAACATCAATGCCACGCTGACGACCAGCGTCAGGAACGACTGCGCCGCCAGCATGAACGGTCGCTCGGCGAGCTGGAAGCTGATCTGCACGTAGAATTGATTGGCGATGCCGAACAAGCGCGCGAGCACCAGGGTCGGCAGCAATGTCGAGACCCCGGCGCGGAAGTCGACGCCGACGAGCGTGCCGGCGACCTGGTCGGCCGCAAGCGCAAGCCAGACGGCGACGGGCGCGACCACGACAAGCAGAAGTTCGAGGCTCTCGGTCAGCCGCTGCCGCGTCGTCTCGATGTTTTTGTCCGACAATGACCGGAACACCAGTGGCACGGTCGCCGCGGCGACGCTGGAGGCGATCATGACCATGAACTGTCGCGGCAGATCCGCGGCGACGCCGAAAATGCCGGCGGCGTCCTTGCCGAGCAAATAAGCCACGATGAGGCGGTCGCAGGCCGAGTAGACCGCAACCGACAATCCGGCCAGCGTCAGCGGCAGGCCGTAGCGCGCGAGCTGCACGAACTGGCTGCGCTGAAAGCGCGCGATCCGGGTGCGGTCACCGACTAGGTTCAGGATGATCCCGGCGAGCGAACCCAGCCCGAATGCGGCGAGCAGTCCCAGTCCACCCCAGCCGAACCAGATGCCGAGCAGGCCGAAACCGACGCTCGATACGCTGCGCACGATCGAGATCGCCGCGAATCTGTAAGGGCGCAGTTTGGCGCGCTCGAACTCCTGGCCGACATCGACGGCATTCGCCATGATCGCGACGAACATGCTGGCAAGCAGCAGCCCAACGCTGAGATCGCTGCGGAACAGGAAGACCAGCGGCGTGGTGGCGCAGAGGACGGCAACGGTGAGCGCGAAGGCGACCATTGCAGTGCCTCGAAAATCCACCTCGGCCGACATCGCCTGATAGCGCGACACCGACAGCTTGATCCAGGCGAAGAAGATCGCGCCCACAATGCCGGCCAGGCTGATGCCGACGACATAGACGCCGTACTCCGCCGGCGTCAGCAGCCGGGTGTAGGCCGTGACGGCGAAGAAGCCCACCGCCGCAGGCAGGATGTAGGCGACGAGATAAATCGAGAAATGGCGGTTCAGCATGCGAGCACGGGACCGGCAACGTTATTGCGAGTGTGACGGCCGTTCATCAATTGGACCATGGCGGGGCGAACGAAATGCGCCGCAGCATCTCTCAAGAATGTCACATAAGTCTGGAGATCGGGCGGCGAATGCGGCTTTGAGGCCGCTTTCGCGGGTTAGCGTTAAATTTGCCCTTCCCTGGTGGGGGGCACGACCACTGAAAGGAACCGTCATTCGGAGATGGCAAAGTTAACCCAAGGAGGGAAAACCCCGGCGTTGCAAGGCGTCGCTTGGTACGATGGCGCGTTGGCTCCGATAAGGAATGCCGTGACCAGGCTCGACAGACGCGAATTTCTCCTCGGCAGCGCCGCAGCGCTCACGGCGGCCGCATCGGCGTCCGCAGCGCCGGCGTCGAAACTCGCCCAGCGCCGTCAGGGATTTGGTGCCGCGGCCACGCTCTGGGATCTGCAAGCCGATCCCAGGCTCGGCGAAGCCATCAGCACCTATTGCACGCAGGTGGTTCCGGTGCTCGAGCTGAAATGGCCGATGCTGCGTCCCGACGCGCACACCTTTGCGTTCGAACGCGCCGACGCGATCCTGGATTTCGCCCGACAGAACGACCTGACGATGCGCGGCCACGCGCTCGCCTGGTATCACGACATTCCCGACTGGACCAAGCAGATCAAGGATGCCAAGGGCGTCGAGCGCGCCTATGTCGACCACATCGGCACCGTCGTCTCCTATTACAAGGACAAGCTGACATCGTGGGATGTCGTCAACGAGCCGATCCCGGACAATCCACGCAGCCCGAAAGACCGCCGCGAGTCGTTCTGGACGCAGCATCTGGGCAATCGCTGGATTCCGCTGGCGTTCCGCACGGCGGCCGCGGCCGATCCCTTGGTCAAGCTCGCGATCAACGAATACGACATCGAGTCGGCAAAGGACACGTTCATTGCGAAGCGCGCGGCCTACCGCCATCTCATCATGGACCTGCTCGACCAGGGCGTGCCGTTGCACGCCGTGGGACTGCAATCGCATCTGCATGCCGAGCTCGAGATCGACACCCATGGGCTCGCGGAATTCGTCACCGAGCTGCGCGCATGGGGCCTTGAGGTGTATGTCACCGAGCTCGACGTCGACGATCAGAAGCTGACGGGGACGCCGGCGGAGCGCGATGCCATCGTAGCCAAGCGCGTTAATGACCTCCTGACCGCGATCTCGACCAGCGGACCGGTGCACTCGATCCTGACCTGGGGCCTCTCGGACCGCTATAGCTGGATCAACGGCACATTTGCGCGGGCGGACAAGCAGCCGAACCGTCCTTTGCCGCTCGACGGCGAGTTCAAGCCGAAGCCGTTCATGAACGTGATCAGCAAGTTCACGAGAGACGCGTGAAGGCGCCGGGTCTCAGCGCGTCTTCGGAGCCTCGAACTGAACCTCGTCCCCCATGTCCTCCGGAGACAGGCTCGGACCGCGACGGTCGCGCGAGCTGAGACGGAACACGTCGCGGATGTCGTCGATCGAGGTCGACGAATAGGACTGGATGCACAGCGCCACCTGGTCGGGCGAAGCGGCGCGCATCATCGCTTCGATGGCCGGGCGGTCGAGGCGCGTGTCGTCCCAATGCGAGACCGCGATGCTGTCTTCGGTGACCCGATGGGCGGCCAGATGCGCGGGCGCGTTCGCGACGAAATGGCCGTACATGAGATATTCCGAGAACTTCTTCTTCCGGCACAGTGCCAGAACCCAGTTCAGTCCCGTCGCCGACTTGATCGCCTCAGTCATCGCACGCGCGGTGTCCTTGTCCCAGACCAGCGCGTTGCCGACATAGTCGTCCGCAGGGAAGGACCGGTCCTTGATGCCAAGGAGCTGATCGACGGTGCGGAGCCACAGGACATGCAAGGGGTGGGCGGCGTCGATCCCGTTGCGCGTGACGAACAGCGGCGTCTTCTCGGCGCCGGCATACTGGCCGACGTCGAATTCGCGGAAGAACAGATTGTCCGAATCCAGGATGCAGACGCGCTGCTCCGGCGCGTTGAGGACGCCGGCGATCTTGAGAATCTGCTGAATGTGCCAGCCATGAACAGGTGACGACAGCAGCGACAGCCAGACGCGCCGTTTGCTGATGAACTGCAGAGCCGGCGGCAGCGCCCACAGCCATTTCGGCAAATAGCGCGAGGCCGGAACGATGACGCGCTTGTCGGAAGCGAACCGCGCGAACAGCGGCAGATCCTCATCGTTAACGAGAACATAATGCCGCGTGTAGCCCGTCAACCAGGTGTCGATGCTTTCGCTGAGCAGCGAAAAGCGCTCGATATCCTTGGCGTAGCTGGCGGTCAGCAGGGCAACGGAATGCATGGCGCGCGCTCGTATGGCGATCAGGCCGCAGTCATAGCGGCGCCGAGGCGTGTTGAATACTTACATTCGCAATCAAGGTAAAATGAAACGAAGCATTAGCCATCCGACGGCAGCCCCTGCTCGATGCCGCGAAAACGCAGCGTCGCCAGTGCGGAGGCGCGCTGCCACCAGTCGGCGACGCGGTCGTCGAGCGCGGTCACGCCTCGACCCTGACCGGGGAAGATCCGGATCTGCTGCACCGCCTCGGCTTCGAACCCCTTGCCCTTGCGGGTGATCTTGAGCGCGGCGCCTTCGCGGTCCCGCTGGGTCAGGGGTACAAGAAGCCGGCCGCGCGGACGAAGCGACCGAAGCCACAGCGGATGCGGCTGCGAGAAGCCGGCATGAACGATGATCACGTCCGCGGGCTCGCGGATGTCCTCGCATCCGTCGCCATGGACGACCGCGACGTTGCGATAGGCGCCGAGATAGGTCGCGGCCCGCGCCGCAAGCCGCTCGTCGCATTCGATTGCCTGCACCCTGCCCTTCGGGCCGACGATCTTCGACAGCACGGCCGAGAAATAGCCGAGCCCGCAGCCGATCTGGACCACACGGTCTTTTTCGCCGACGTCGAGCAAATCGATGAAGTGCGCCCACAGGCTCGGCAGTCCGGTGTCGAGCTTGCGGCGCGCATCGATCGCGACCAGCACATTGTCCTGGAGATGAACGGGATCGGCATCCGGCGTCAACCGATAGTTGCGCGCCGCCTCGCTCTTGATGCGCCACGGTCCCTTCGCCAGAAACTTTTCGCGCGGAACAGTGCCGAGGGCTTCGAGCAGGCGCGTTGAAGAGATCCGCTCGCGCCTTGCGATCAGCTCCACGTAACGCGCACGCGCGGCGGCAAGATCGCTCATCTCAGGGATCGGCCTGTTCACGAACAAGCGCGCCCGCGCCGAGCTCGTCGATCAGTTGCATCGCCTGTTTCAGGTCCGGCGTGGAGAAGCCCTCGCTGAACTTGCCGAGGATCGGTACGAGCAGGAGACGAGCGTGCTCGCGCTTGCCGCCTTCGTGCGACAGGCGCGCGAGGCTGACGGCCGTGCGAAGCTCCCAGGACAGCGCGCCCTGTTTGCGCGCGATCTCCAGCGACAGGTTGAACAGGTCCTCGGCCTCCTGCACCGAGGCCGGATTCCCGTCCGACAGGGTGATCTCGCCTTGCAGGCGGTAGACTTCGGCGAGGTAGGAGTGGTCGCCGGTCCGTCTTGCGGTCGCGAGCGCACCGTCCAGCGCGCGCAAGGCGGCATCGCGCATCCCGACCTTGGCGTAGGCCTCCGCAAGCAGGCAGCGAAACCAGCAGCCGGCGAGCCAGGAATCCATCGCTTCGTATTCGTCGAGGCCGAACCGCATCTGGCTGAGGCCTTCGTCGGCCTCGCCGAGCTGCGCCAGCGCCCAGCCGCGCAGGATCGCCGCCTGCTGCTTCCAGTGCAGGAAGTTGTGCTCGGTGGCGATGATCATGGCACGGTTGGCGTGGTCGCGCGTGCCCTCGACATCGCGCAAATGCTGGCAGAGATAGGCGCCGAACACGAGCGCGAAGGCGAGCGTGAAGGGGTGGCGGATCTTCTCGGCGTTCGCGATCGCCTGCTCGCTGTGCTGGCGCGCCGCGTCGGGCCGGCCGAGGAACCACAGCAGATAGCCGAGATAGGACAGCGAGACGACGCCGGGATCGGTGCCGTGCCGCTCCATCAGATCGGAGTGCAGGTCGGGGCTGTAGAGGTCGATGCAGCGGTGCAGATGATGCTGGGACGCGGCAAAGCGCCCGCGATAGAGCATGGTCATCGCGATCGAGCGATGCGCCTCGATCAGATAGCCGGTCTGCTGCGCCGGCTGTGTCCCCTCGTTCAGCCGCTCGCGCTTGGCGAACTTCAACAGCTCGACGCTGAGATCGTGCGCGCGGGTCAGATCGGCGCGGATGAAATGACAGACCCAGAGCCCGCGCGTGGCGGCGAAGGCCTTTTCGTCGTCGTCGAGCTGCTGGCCGAGTTCGAGGGCGCGAACGTAGTTCTCCTCGACCTCCTGCACGGCATAGCCCTTGGCGGCGATCAGCGCGTTGCCGAGCGCGATGCGCAGCTCGAGCTCCATCTCGTCGGCGCCCTGCATGCGCGCATTGGCCTGCACGACGCTGAGGCCGCGGCCCAGATGCCCGATCGCCTCCAGATTGGCGCCACTCTTGGCCGCCTGCTTGCCGGCCTTGAGCCAGAAGCTGGCGGCGCTCTCGCTCTGGCCGGATTCGGTCATATGATGGGCGAGCAGTTCCGGTTCGCGCTCGGTCTTCTCGGGATACATCTCGGCGAGCACCTGGGCGATCCGGGAATGCAGCTTGCGCCGCTCGCTGTGCAGCAGGCTCGCATGTGCGGCGTTCTGGATCATCACGTGCTTGAAGGAGTAGAGCGCGTCGGGCGGATGGCCGCGGCGCATGATCAGCCCGGCCTCCTCCAGATGATTGAGCGCGGCCTCGATCTGTTCGGCGGGCGTGTTGGCGACCGCGTGCAGGGTCTCGTAGGAGAATTCGCGGCCGATAGTGGCGCCGATCTGCGCGATCCGCTTGAACGGCCCCATCCGGTCCAGCCGCGCCATCAGCGAGTCCGTCAGCGTCGCCGGGATCGCAAGCTGCCGCCACGGGCCCGACAGCACGTAGCGCCCGTGCCGTTCGGTCAGGAGGTTGGATTCGAGAACCGTCTTGGTCAGCTCCTCCAGGAACAGCGGCACGCCGTCGGTCTTGACGATGATCTCCTCGATGACTTCCTTGGGAAGCTCGCGTCCCGCCACGCGCTCGACCAGCGTCGCGCGCAACTGCCGGCTCAACCGGCTCAGCACCAGGGTCGTGATATGCGAATGGGCGTTCCAGCTCGGCTGGAATTCGGTGCGCGCGGTGATGATGACCAGGATTGCCCGGTTCTGTGCCCGGTCGACCAGGAGATCGATCACCTCACGGGACGTCGGGTCGATCCAGTGCAGATCCTCGAATGCGATCACCAGCGGCTGCTCGCGCGCAAGGCCGAGGAAATGATTGACCAGCGCCGCGACGGTCGCATCCTTTTGCTGCTGCGGCGACAGCTCCAGCGGCGGATAGCGGTCACCGGTCGGAATGGACAACAGCGCGGCAAGCAGCGGCGCAACCTGCTCGATGTCGCCATGAGCGGCAGCGATCGCGGTCTCCAGGCTCGCCAGCGACTGCACGGACGCATCCTCGCGATCGAGACCGAGAGAGTATTTGAGCTGCTCGGCGAACGGATAGAACGCCGTGGAGGTGTAATAGGGCGAGCACTGGAACGAGACCTGTCCATGGCGGTCACCGGCGATCCGTTCGAAGATTTCCTGGATGATGCGCGACTTGCCGATGCCGGGCTCGCCGAACTTGACCACGACCTGGCCCTCGCCCTCCTTGGCCTGCTGCCAGCGCCCCATCAGCAGCGCAATCTCCTCCTCGCGGTTGACGAGCGGGGTCAGCCGCGTGCCCATCGCGGCGGCGAAGCGGGTCTCCACCCGCGAGGCGCGCATCACGTGCCAAGCCTGGGCCTTCTCCGAGATGCCCTTCAGCGCGTGGACGCCGAGATCGCGGTAGTCGAACTTCCCCTTCAGCAGCGACTGGGTCGACGTGGAAATCACCACGCCGTTGGGCGGCGCCAGACTTTGCAGCCGCGCGGCGAGATTGACGGTTTCTCCGACCGCGGAGTCGCGCTCTTCGGTGCCCTGTCCGACGAGGTCCCCAACCACGACGAGACCGGTCGCGATGCCGATGCGGACGGCGGGTGAGTGGCTGAGCGCACCACGTGGCTCGATCGCGCGGGCGGTCGACAGCACCCGGACGATTTCCAGCCCCGCTCGCACGGCGCGCTCGGCGTCGTCCTCATGTGCGGTCGGATAGCCGAAATAGACCAAAATACCGTCCCCGACGAAGCGGGCGGCAAAACCTTCGTAATGCTTCACCACGCGGACACAGGTTTCGCGGAAGCTCGCGATCATGTCGCGCACGTCTTCCGGATCGAACTGCACCGAAAGCGAGGTGGAATCCACCATGTCGCAGAACATGGTGGTGAGCTGACGCCGCTCGGCGCCGACCTCCGTCCGGACTTGCGGGCGCGCCGTCGCGTCGGGCTTTTCAGCGGTTTCGGCCCGGAACAACGCGGTCATGGCTCGCTGGAGCCGCTTCCGATCGCCGAGCGGCAATCCAAGCTCGACGAGATCGGATTCGGTCAGGTCTCCCATGACGTCGAGATCGAGACGGTGCTGCGCGAAGAGATCGGTATAGTGGCTAAGACCGATACCCTCGAGCCAGCGCTTCAGCCCGCCTTCCGCTCCCGTGCCCGGCTCATTCTCCAGCATGGTGATTCCGCCCGACCAATCACTCCGTCGAAGGGCTTAGGGCCCCGCAACCACAGATTTTGGGGCCAAAACTTCACCTCAGACTGGACGCGTTCCCTAACTTCTTGGAAGAATAGCCCAATCGGATCAAAAGGGAACGGAATTGTCGGACGCCACACGCCCAGCGCCGCAGGAATTGGCCGGCACGACGGCCGAAACGGAGATATTCGCGGATATCGGCGGTCTTCTCGATTTCCATGCCCGCAAGACGCCGGCGGCCCCCCCCCGCCTCGCCCCCCGCCCGCCGGGGCGCCACATCGGCGG
>NZ_JBVVPN010000028.1:89405-99277 GCF_055811035.1 Bradyrhizobium sp. MI1.10 | reverse complement strand
GGACGCCTCCCTTAAGTGGTGCTAAACACCTCCACTTTGGCACATCGATGCCGTCGGCGGGGCGTCCACCCCATCATAGGCGCCCTGGCTGTCGGTGTGGCCGACGATGAAGACGTTGAGCTGCGGCTGGCTCGTCAGCAGCTTTGCGATCTGCTCCAGCGTCGGGCGGCTTTCCGGTTTGAGCACCGCCTTGTCGGTGTCGAAATAGATGCCGTAGAGCGCGATGTGGCCGGTCTCGCCGAGTCCTTTCGCCATCGCGGCGGCATCCACCATCTTGTTCGCGATGGCGCCGAGCTCGGCGACGGTGACCTGCGCGGTGATGTCCTGGTTGTTCTGGCTGACCAGGACGCTGGCGAAGGTCTCGCGTCCGCCCTCGGTCTTGCGGCCGGCGTAGTAACGGTAGTTGAAACCATCGACCCACATCTGCGGGACTGGCAGCGTGTCGATAGCTTCAGTAAAGGGAATGGCGCCGCAAGCATCGGTGTCGCAGGCGAGCAGGGTCTCGAAGCCGGCTTTCGCCAACTGCGTCTCGAAATTGCGCGACACTTCCAGGATCGAGGGGCCGGGATTGGTGCGATAGGCGATGCGAAAGACGCGACCCTCGAGCCGCCGCGCATTGGCGGGCTGACCGTCCCTGAAGGGAGCCGCTTGCATCCGCGCCGCGTCAAAATCCTTCATCACATAGCCGGTGATGACGCTGCCGGCGAACCGGCCGATGCCGGGATAGTCGCGGCCACCGGCCACATCGCGCGTCTGCGCGGAAGCGGCCGTCAGGGTGAGGGAGAGCGATGCGAGGACGCCGAGCATGCGGCGCGACATGGACATAGACATGGTCATCTCGATCGGTTGGGGAGGGGGCGAGCGCATTTGATTTGTCGCAGGCAGGCAGCGATCGGTTCTGGCGAGGATTTGCCGCTTTGACGCGAATCCGGTTCCCGGGCATGATCGTGCGCCGCTCTCCCGCCCATTCCCTGTAGGATTCATCCGAATGTCGAAATACGCCTTGGCCATCGCCTTCATCGCCTGTCTGGCCGGCGGATCGGCGCAAGCCGCGCGCTGCGGCGGCGACTTCAACAGCTTTGTCGCCAGCATGGCCTCGGAAGCGCAAGGAGCCGGCGTCTCGGCGAGCGTGACCAGCGCGGCGCTCAGCGGTGTGCAGCAGGACGGCGCGGTGCTCGCCTTCGACCGGCGCCAGCGCTACACCTTCAACAAGAGCTTCGAGCAGTATGTCTCGACCCGTGTCGGCCCTGGCCGCATCAATGGCGGCAAGGCACTGCTGCAGCGCCACGCCGCACTGCTGTCGCGTATCGAACAGCAGTTCGGCGTGCCCCGTTATATCCTGGTTGCGATCTGGGGGCTGGAGAGCGATTTCGGCAAGGGCGACATCGGCAAGCTGCCGGTGATCCGCACCCTGGCGACGCTCGCGCATGACTGCCGCCGCACCGAGCTGTTCCAGGGCGAGCTGCTTGCGGCGTTGAAGATCGTGCAGCGCGGCGACCTGCCGCTGCGCGACCTGATCGGCGCCTATGCGGGCGAGATCGGCCAGACCCAGTTCCTGCCGTCCTCCTACATCAAGTACGGCGTCGATTTCGACGGCGACGGCCACGTCGATCTCCGCCACAGCGTCCCCGACGTGCTCGCCTCGACCGCGAACCTGCTCCACACCAGCGGCTTCAAGATGGGCCAGCCTTACGGCGAAGGCACCGCCAATTTCGAAGCCATGCGCGAATGGAACAGGGCGGTGATCTATCGCAAGACGATCGGGTATTTTGCCGATCGGCTGGCGGGGCAGTGAGGGCGTGACGTCTCTCCGCCGTCGTCCTGGCGAAAGCCAGGACCCATTACCCCAGGCGGGACTCGTTACAACGACTGGCAGTCACGTACCTGGTAACTGGCAGTCTTCGCCAAACTGAATTCGGTGGCTATGGGTCCTGGCTTTCGCCAGGACGACGGCCGCGGGTGAATGATGCCATTCGCCTCATGCCTCACTTCGTCCCCTTCGCCATTCTCTCCAGCTTGCGCTGTAACGGCGCCCAGTACGTTCCCGGGCGGAAGCGCTGCAGGAGATCCATGAAGCGCGCGTCGTTACCGATCAGGATGCGTGGCTCGTTTCTTTCGATGCCCCTGATGATGCGCAGCGCGGCGTCTTGCGGCGTGGTCTTGGCTGCGTTCTCGAACCGCTCGATCGATTGCGACCGGCGCGCATTGTCGGTGACGCCGACCCCGGTGTGCGAATTGCGGGCGATAGCGGTGGCGACGCCGCCGGGATGCACCACCGACAGCCTCACGGCGCTGCCCGCCATCGCAAGCTCGTGCCGCACGCTCTCGGAAAAGCCGCGCACCGCGAATTTCGCCGCGGCATAGGCCGACTGTCCCGGCGGGGCGATGATGCCGAAGATCGAGGACAGGTTGACGATGTGCGCCTCGCCCATCGTCTTCAGATGCGGCAGGAAGGCGCGCGTGCCGTGCACCACGCCCCAGAAATTGATGTCGAACAGCCAGTCCATCTGCGCCTGGTCGATCTCCTCGAACGAGCCCATCAGCGCCACGCCGGCATTGTTGACGACGATGCCGAGCGCGGGATGCGCGGTGGTCGCGTCACGCGCGAACTGCGCGATGTCGTCGGGTTCGCTGACGTCGAGGCGATGCAGGCTGACCTTGCATGCAGCTCCGATCTCGGCCGCGAGCGTCTTCAGCCCGGCCTCCTCGCGATCGGCGAGGGCGAGATCGCAGCCGCGCCGCGCAAGCTCGATCGCCAGCGCGCGGCCGATGCCGCTTGCCGCTCCGGTGACGGCGGCGGCGCCGCGGATCGCAGTCATGATGACCCCCCGTCGAGCCTCTCGAGCGGAACCATGATTTACATTTTTTCATATTGGAACCGAACCGCATCGCGGTTCCCACCTTAACCTACGTTACTTGATGAAGACAGGCAGCATTGGGAGCCGCCGATGGGACAAGCACAGCCATTTCGCGCCACCGCACTGATCGTGGAAGACGACCTCATGCAGAGGGAGATGCTCAGTCTTCTTCTCGAAGAAAGCGGCTACGACGTCATTCAGTGCGAGAGCGCCGAGGCGGCCGAGCTGGTGCTCGACAAAAGCGCGGGCGTGCTCTGCCTGATGATGACCGACGTCCAGCTTGCCGGCCGCATGAACGGGGTCGAGCTCGCGCACGTCGCCAAGGACCGCAACCCCAGGCTCGACATCGTCGTCACCTCCGGCCGCCCCTTGATGCAGGCCTTGCCCGACGGCGCAAAGTTCTGGGCCAAGCCCTGGGCGCCGCTCGACGTGCTCCGAGAGGCCGAGATCGCGCAGCTGTCCTGACGGTCGGTCCGGCTGGCCGGCTTTCGTGGTCCCGGGCGCGGTGATAAGGTCGGTCCATGACCTTGTCCTTCCTGCTCACTTCGCTGATCGTCGTCGCCTCGCCCGGCACCGGCGTGCTCTACACGCTGGCCGCCGCGCTGACCCGCGGCTCGCGCGCGAGCATCGCGGCCGCCTTTGGCTGCACCCTTGGAATCGTGCCGCACATGACGGCCGCGATGCTGGGGCTCGCCGCCGTGCTCCACACCAGCGCGCTCGCCTTCGCCGCACTGAAATGGTGCGGCGTCGCCTATCTGCTCTACATGTCCTGGCAGGCGCTGCGCGAGACCGGGGCGCTGGCAGTCGACGGCGAGATCCGCGAGCGTTCGGTCGGCCGGGTGATCGTGACTGGCTTCCTGATCAACATCCTCAATCCAAAGCTGTCGATCTTCTTTTTGGCCTTCCTGCCGCAGTTCATCGCCGCGGACGAAGCCCATGTGTTGGCGCGGATGCTGGAATTGAGCGGCGCCTTCATGGCGATGACATTTGCGGTGTTCGTGGTCTACGGCCTCTGTGCGGCCTCGGTGCGCGAGCGCGTCATCTCCCGCCCGCGCGTCATGGCCTGGCTGCGCCGGAGTTTTGCTGCCGGCTTCGCCGCGCTCGGCGCCAAGCTGGCGTTCGCGGAGCGGTAGCGTCTCCAGCCGATAAAGGCGGCAGCCAATAAAAAAGCGGGCCTTGCGCCCGCCGTCTTCAAACTCAGAACTCCCACCCGACGCCCGGGCGGAGCGAGCTCCACCCGGGCAAAGAATAAGAAGCTTCGTTACTTCTTCTTCGCTGCCTTCTTGGCCTTTTTCTTCGTCGCCTTCTTCGCCTTCTTCGCTTTCTTAGCCATAGGATCCTCTTCAGGGTTAATGGTGAAACGCGACACGAGGGATGCTCGGCGGAGGGCCAGCCTCGCAACATCCTCGACGACGAACTCAGCAGATTCGCGCGCTTCTGCCCCGCGCTGTCACATCCGTGTCATCGCGTTATCCACAGCTCAGATGCGTTTTCTGGCGATTTTGGCCCGCGAATCCGCATCGCCGGCCATGCCTAACGATCCGACAATGCGCCAGCCGTTCATGAATCCAAAACCAAAGGCATGTTTTCGCGGATCGCAGTGAGACTCCGTTAAGCGCGACGGCCGCATTGTCCTCCGCAAGAAAACGGGGACGGGTCATGAACGGACAGCTGGCAGGGACAGAGGGCGCGACGCTGCGCGTGTGGCGCGCGCCATGCTGAACGTGCCGACGCTCTGGACCGTGTTCGTCGTCAACTTCCTGGCGCTCGGCCTGATCTGGGCCTACGTGACGCGCTCCTATCCGAAATTCGCGGCCGCGCGGTTCTGGATGGCATCGTGCTTCGTCGGCGCGACCGGCACGATGGCGGCCCTGATCCGCCTTTTCGTCGTTTCGCCTGTCCCGCTTCTGCTCGGAGCCGCCGGTGTCATCGCGGCGAGCTGCCTTGCCGCCATGGGCATTCAGCGCTTCTACGGTCGGCCGGTGTCCTGGCGCCTCATGACCGCGACGGGAATTCTCAGCCTCGGCGGCGTCGTGTTCTTCATGGTCGCATACGATCACATGCAGCTGCGTATGCTCAGCTACTCGCTCGGACAGGCGCTCCCGCTGGCGCTATCGCTGCGTTTGCTGCTCTCGCCGCCGGAAGGCCGCGCCAGTCCGGGAGCCCGGCTCTCCGGCATCGTGATCATCACCATCATCGCGATCTTCGCGGCCCGTGCGGTCGGCAATCTGCTCGGCGGCGATTTCTCGTCGGTCTCCGGAGGGCAGTCTCATGCCGTCATGGTGCTGGGGCTCCTGTTCCTGTCGATGACGCTGAATTTTGGCTTCCTGCTGATGGCGATGGACCGCCTGCGCAACGAAGTTGCCGACCTCGCGCTGCTCGACGATCTCACCGGTGTCGCCAACCGGCGGCACCTGTTGCAGCGGCTGGGTGAAGAATGCGCCCGCTCGGAGCGCAGCAGCGAGCCGTTCTCGCTGCTGGTGATCGATCTCGACGGCTTCAAGGCCGTCAACGACACCCATGGCCATGCCGCGGGCGATGCCTGCCTGCAGCACTTCACCCTGATGGCGCAGACGCGCTTGAGGCCCGGCGACATGCTTGCCCGCACCGGCGGCGACGAATTCTGCGTCGTGCTGCCGTCGTCGACCTTGCGCGAGGCGGCTGTGATCGCCCGCCGCGTGCTCGAGGTCTGCCGCCAGGATGCCGTCAACTGCACCGGCATCGACATCCCGATCGCGATCTCGATCGGGGTGGCGCAGTGGGACCGCGGCGTCGGCCAGTTTCCGGACCGCCTGATCGCGCATGCCGACCACGCCCTCTATGCCGCCAAGAAGAACGGCAAGAACGACTTTGCGGTCCACGATCCGGCGCCGCCGCTCATGCCTGACCCGATCGGTCCAGGCGAGGCCTTGCGCAAATTCGCGTAAGGGCGTGCTAATCTCTGGTCCGCATTGGACCCGCATGATGATCTCTCGCCTGCTCGCGGCCGTTCTCGCCGCTCTCATTCTGATCACACCCGCCGCCGCGACCGACGCCGAGCTCGCAAAGCTCGCGCGCGCCTCCGGCACGCCCGACATTCCCGGCCTGAAGATGGTGTGGCTGGCGCCATGGGGCGATGTCGGCAACGCAAAACCCTGGCGCAACATCATCGTGCACCAGACCGAGGGACCGGCAGGCTCGGCGCGCGGCGGCGCGCAGGTGCAGGCTAAGAATCCCACGCGTCGCGGCGTCACATTGTGGGTCGAGACCGACGGCACCGTCTATTGGGCGGTCGCGGAAAACCTGGTGCCGACCCACGGCGACGGTGCCAACCGCAACGACAATAAGTACATCGACAACAAGCCGACCTATCGCCAGGTGGTGCGCGACAATTCGATCGGCGTCGAGTTCGCCGGCAACTATCCCGACGTCACCACGGGCCCGACCGC
The DNA here is from genome assembly GCF_055811035.1 of Bradyrhizobium sp. MI1.10. Taxonomy (NCBI): domain Bacteria; kingdom Pseudomonadati; phylum Pseudomonadota; class Alphaproteobacteria; order Hyphomicrobiales; family Nitrobacteraceae; genus Bradyrhizobium; species Bradyrhizobium sp. MI1.10. The sequence continues at coordinate 92,991 of NZ_JBVVPN010000028.1, read as the reverse complement.
GGCGCAGGTCGCGGCGTGGAAGATCCTCGTCCAAATCCTGCGCGCGCGCTACGGCATCCCACTCGACCACGTCTATGCGCACAACTGGATCGACTACAAGGACGCCCGCTATTGCGAAGGCTGCTGGCTCGCGACGCTGGCGCGGACATGGGGGGAGTAGCTTGCGTGTCATTCCGGGTTCGCGCTACGCGCCCCGGAATGACGAGAGAGGTCACACCGGCTGCGACATCCAGCCGAACAGCCGCCTGACCAAGCCCGGCCGCTGCGGCAGTTCCGGCGGGCCGTCCGCCGCGAGCACGCGTTTGAAGAAGTAGTCCAGGAACACCATGTCGTTCGGCTCGGTGACGGTGAATGTCTCGTCGCCGAAATAGACGCTGTAGTTGAAGAAGAACGGACCCATCAGCGGGATCGTCGCGGTCGAGGCATAGTCCTTCGAGATCACGAACTCCGACGGCTCGAGCCCGTGGTCGCGCATCGCCTGCTCGACCAGCGGCAGCTTGCGCATGAACTGGGCGGAGAAGCCGCCGACGGTGGATTGCAGGATGATCGACACGGCGCGTGTCCGTTCTCTTGATGCTGTCGGCCCGATACTTTTGGTCGGTCGACCGGCAGCGCGGGTTCAAGGCACCGCCACAACCCCCGCTGTCATCGCCCGGTTTAGCCGGCGATCAAGTATTCCAGAGACCTGGATTGGAGACCTCGCTCTTACAACAAGCGCCGCGGCGTACTGGATGCCCCGCCTGCGCGGGGCATGACAGCGCGCCAGGTGTGTCGCATCACATCACGTGAACGAGGCATCCCACCCCAAACAAAAAAGCCGGCGTTGCCGCCGGCTTTCTGTCTCTTGTCGATCCGCCAATCTCTGGCGCTAGAAACTCGCGCTTAGAGCGCGGCTTCCAGCGCGGCCTGTTCGGCCTTTGCAATCGTGCCCTTGACCGCGGACTGCACCTTCTCGAAGGCGCGGACCTCGATCTGGCGGACGCGCTCGCGCGACACACCAAACTCGGCGGCAAGGTCTTCCAGCGTCATCGGCTCATCGGCGAGGCGACGGGCCTCGAAGATGCGGCGTTCGCGCGGGTTGAGCACGCCCATGGCGCCGTTCAGGGCGTCGCGGCGGTGATCATACTCTTCGTGCTCGGCCAGCATGGCTTCCTGGTTGGGCGAATTGTCGACCAGCCAGTCCTGCCATTCGCCGGCTTCGCCGTCGTCGCGGATCGGAGCGTTGAGCGACGCGTCGCCACCGAGGCGGCGGTTCATGTCGACCACGTCCTGGGCCGTGACGCCGAGACGCTTGGCAATGATGGCCACCTGGTCGGGGCGGAGATCGCCTTCGTCCAGCGCGGAAATCTTGCTCTTCGCCTTGCGCAGGTTGAAGAACAGCTTCTTCTGGTTCGCGGTGGTGCCCATCTTCACGAGCGACCACGAACGCAGGATGTACTCTTGAATCGACGCCTTGATCCACCACATCGCGTAGGTAGCGAGACGGAAGCCCTTCTCGGGCTCGAACCGCTTCACCGCCTGCATCAGGCCGACATTGCCTTCCGAGACGACCTCGGAGATCGGCAGGCCGTAGCCGCGATAGCCCATGGCGATCTTGGCCACGAGACGGAGATGGCTGGTGACGAGTTGGTGCGCGGCGTCACGATCATCGTGCTCGCGCCAACGCTTGGCGAGCATGTATTCCTGCTGGGGTTCCAGCATCGGAAACTTGCGGATTTCGCCGAGGTAACGGGAAAGGCCGGATTCGCCATTAAGGACCGGCAGGGTAGCTGTACGGGCCATAGTGCGCCCTCCAAACAGGTTCAGGCCCCCGATAGCGGCGGGCCAGGCAGACGACCGCTTGGTTAAAGCCGATCGGTGCTGCGATGTTCCGCGTTGGTCTTCAACGCAAGCGCAATATACTCCATCGGCAGGCAAAAAGGGAAGGATTGCTGACGTCACGTCCCCGTGTGGCAGCTATAACTTTTTGTAATGTAAAGCATTTCTGAAGCGGCCTGCGTCATTGCGCCGCTTTCAGGGCCCCCTGGAGGAGAAGCAAATCCTCCGGCAGAGGCGTCTCCCAGTGGAGTAATTCTCCAGTCCTCGGGTGCTCCAATACCAGCAGGTAAGCGTGCAGGGCCTGCCGCCCCAGCGCGGCCAGGACGGCCTGCGACTCCGGGCTCAGCTGGTTTGCCTTGGTCTTGAAATGCGGGCCGTAGACGGCGTCGCCCATCAGGGGGTGGCCTATGTGGGCGAGGTGGACGCGGATCTGGTGGGTGCGCCCGGTCTCGAGCTCGCAGGCGAGCAGCGCGGCGATCGGCTTGCCGTCCCGTCCGGCAAAACTCTCCAGCAGCTCCCAATGCGTCACGGCCTCGCGGCCGCCCTGACGCACCGCCATCTTCTCGCGCGCATGCGGGTGGCGGTCGATCGGCGCGTCCACGGTGCCGCGATGGCGGCCCGGCAGCCCCCAGGCGAAGGCCATGTAGCCGCGCCGCATCGGCCCGGTGCGGCCGTGGTCGGCGAACTGCGCGGTGAGCGAGGCATGCGCGAGGTCGTTCTTGGCGACCACCATCAGCCCGGTGGTGTCCTTGTCCAGCCGGTGCACGATGCCGGGCCGGCGCACCCCGCCGATGCCCGACAGCGATGAGCCGCAATGGGCGATCAGCGCATTGACCAGCGTGCCGGTCTCGTGGCCGGCCGCGGGATGCACCACCAGCCCTTTCGGCTTGTTGAGGACGACGATGTCGTCGTCCTCGAACACGATATCGAGGGCGATATCCTCGCCTTTCGGCTCCGGCGCGGCCGCTTCCGGCACGTCGATTGTGATCGTATCGCCGGAGGCGACGTGATAAGCGGGGTCCCGGATCGCGGCGTCCCTGAGGCTCACCGCGCCCGCCAGAATCAGGGCTTTCAGCCTCGATCGCGACAGTTCGGCAAGGTGCACAGCCAGCACGCGGTCGAGCCGGGTCGAGCCCTCGGAGCCCTCGACGACAACCTCCAACCTTTGCGCAGAGCCAGAATTTTCCATGACGACGTCTGATACCGTTGTTCCCGAACCGAGCCCCGAGCAGGCCGCGCTGTTCGCGCGGGTGCGGCGGATGATGCTGATCGCGGGGTTGACCACGGCGCTGGCAATCTGCGCCGTGCTGATCGCGGTGGGCTACCGCCTTTTCAAGTCCGAGGGAAGGGCGCCCGAGCCAGCAGGCGACGTGACCGCCACCCTGCCCAAGGGCGCCAGAATCGTCTCGAGCGGTGTGGCCGGCGACCGGCTCGTGATCACGCTCGATGTCGGCGGCGTCACCGAGATCCGCACCTTCGACGCCCACACCTTGCGGCCGGCCGGAAAGCTGAAATTCGCCAACGAGCCGTAAGGCGGGCCTGGGGCGCGGAACTCGCCTCAGCCGTCGTCCTGGCGAAAGCCAGGACCCATAACCACCGAATCCGGTTGCGCGCACGAGATCGTCGTTCCGGTTCGCCTTAACCACGCCCATTCGGGGTGATGGGTCCTGGGGGGGTGGGGGGAATTGAGCCCACGGCCCGGCCGGCCCCCCAGGTGCCATGTTAAACCACCCCCCACCCCCGGACCCCGCCACAAATAATGCGGTGG
>NZ_JBVVPN010000028.1:30823-89395 GCF_055811035.1 Bradyrhizobium sp. MI1.10 | reverse complement strand
CCCCCGGTGGGGGGGGGCCCCCCCCCGCGGGGGGGGGGGCCCCCCCCCCCCCCCCGTGGGGGGGGGGGGGGGGGGCGGGGGGGGGGCCCCCCCGCCCCCCCCCCCCCCCCCCCGACGCCAGATGGACCTTTGAAACCCCTCGATCCCCGCTTGCCGCCGGCAAAATTCGAGGCTATGTCCTCTCCCTCACGCTCCCTTCGTCTAGCGGTTAGGACGCGGCCCTCTCAAGGCTGAAACAGGGGTTCGATTCCCCTAGGGAGCGCCATTTCTCCTGCCAGACCGGGCACTTCGAAAACCGGCCATTTCCGCTTGTAGCCCCCACCGGCGTGCGCAGTTCGCACGGCTCGGCGCGGGCGCTCTCCTAAGCGATCGTGCCGTCGATCGAGCGGCGGATCACCCGCTGTACTTCTGCATTCGACAGAAACAGATCGTGGTTGATGATGCCCCAGCCCTCCTGCGAAGCATCGACCACGCGCACACCGAGCTGCGCGATGACGGCTTTCTCGGCGGCGCCGACCCTGGTCATTCCACCTGCAATCTGTCCCGACAGCGCCAGGGCGCGATCGTTCGTGGAGGCGATCACGGTGATCTTGCCGGCAAGCGGACCGATGCGGTGGATCGCAGACGAGAACACGTCCATGTCGATATCGGGCGCGGCAAACACCACCGCGCCGATCTTGCTCGTCACTGTGTCGCCGTATCGCGCATAGAGCTGACGCAGGCTTTCGAGCGACAGCATGGTTCCCATGCTGTGCGCAACGATGTTCACGCGGCCGGTGCCTGGCGCCGACACGAGTGCGGAGAGCACGCGCTCAAACTCGTCGCGGGACCACATCGCACTGTCGCGGTCATAGGCATAGTCGAACAGTCCTGCCTTGGAAGGCCAGGAGAACACCATGGTCCGGCCGCGGAACTTGATCCCGTCGGAGAGATGGGCGCCATCGAGCACCGCCGTCTCGAACGTCTGCTTGAAGCCGTGCACATAGATCAGCACGTCTCCTCCGCCGGCCTGCGCGACGAGATCGCCGGCGTCGGCCGACACCGGTTCGACCCGGTCAAGGCGCCAATCGCCAATTCCAACCGAGGCGAGAGAAAGACGGCTCTCATCCGGCGCCCCCAGCTTCGCCCGCGCGACTGTCATGGTCGTCGCGCGCTCCGGGCCGAACCAGGGCTTCGTGCGACCGCCGTTCACCGGCTTGCGCGTGGTGGTGACGAGCAATGTGGGGTCAAGGGATAGCGATGACGCGTCGAAACGCGCGCCGGTCGCACCCAAGCCGGCGCATCCGCCGAGCGCGAGGGCGGTCCCTGCCGACATAAATCCGCCGAGGAGAGCGCGGCGCGAAATAGAATGACAGGGGTCGCGTTGCAGAAGAGGCCGAGCGATCACACGAAACCTTTGGGAACTTTTGTCCACCGTAGCGCCCCGCTACATCCCTGAATGACAATGGGGGCGAGAAGACGGCGGAACTGCTTCGCGGTCCATTGCTTGGTCTTGGGTCAATCACCTCCGCGGGGCGGGCTAGAGTTAAGGTGACGGTGCACAGAACTCGTGCCGCCTTGTAAGCCGCGATCTTCTTGATCTGTGCTGCCTGTCGGGCAACACACAGCCGAAGTCCGTCAACCCCTCCTCACAAAAATATTCCACTTTACCGAAATTCGGAAATATCGTATGTGTCGGCCATCCCAGCCCACAAAAGGGGCGGTCGTACGTCGTCACGAACGCGGGTTGGGAGTTGCGGTGGACGCGGGCGGCGTTAAAGGCGGGTGAGTGGCGTGCAGGGCGAGATGAACCTCGTGAGCATGTCACGAACCGCATCGACGGACGGCGCCGAAGCCCTGCGAAGCCTCTTGGCGAAGCAGGGTCAGCTCGCGTACGGCGAAACCGTGTGGTCCTGGCCGTCGTTGCTACGGTCAAGCCTTTGCGAAGGCGTCAGCGCGTCAACCGGCGCGGTGCCGTGCATTTCGCGGAGGTGACGGAGGCAAGAAGGAACTCGTCTCCGGGGAGAGCGCGGCATAGGCCGTCAAACCATCGCGCAGGGAAGGCCTGGTCTCGGCTGCCCTGTGTCTCCCCTGTGCATTGCGTGTGCAATCAGTTCGCATGGGGGTTTTTATGGGTGCCAGCCGGCGCCCGGTCTTCCCTGCGCCCTTTCTTGGAGGGCGTGAAGCGAGAAGCATAGCTCGGGCAAACCTGCCGCGAGACTGCGAGCGCGTGTCCGCGCCCCGCATGCAAATTGCACCCCCCCTTTCGAGCCTTCCTTGCGAGCATGATGCGTCGGCATCGGTGGAGGTGGTCGTCCCTCCCGGAATCTGCCTTGATGCGAAATCAGCGTGAGGGAGCGACAATATGAGCGGCTTGGTGATCTCTGGCGGTCGGGTGGTGGATCCCGCCAGCGGAATGGACGCGGTTGGCGATGTGGCGGTGGTGGACGGCAGGATCGCCGCGGTCGGCGCCTCGCTCGGCAGCGCGGAGCGGGTGATCGACGCGACCGGCCTCGTGGTCGCGCCCGGCTTCATCGACCTTCATGCGCATGGCCAGTCGCTCCCCGCCGATCGCATGCAGGCATTCGACGGCGTCACGACGACGCTCGATCTCGAAGCGGGTGTGCTGCCGGTCGGCTCCTGGTATGAGCGCCAGGCGCGGAAGGGGCGCGTGCTGAACTACGGCGCCGCCACCAACTGGGCTTTTGCGCGCATCGGTGCAATGACGGGCTCCAATGCGGAGAGCTCGCTGGAGGCGTTCGGCAACGCCATGCGCGATCGCCGCTGGATGGACAACGTCGCGAGCGATGCGGAAGTCGCCGGCATCCTCGAGCGTCTTTCGCGCGGCCTGAACGAAGGCGGCATCGGCATCGGCATTTTGAACGCCTATGCGCCGGGCGCAGGCGTGCAGGAGCTGACCGCGGTGTGCCAGCTCGCGGCGAGCCAAGACGTGCCGACCTTCACCCACGTTGCCTACATGTCGCGGGTCGACCCTGAAAGCGCTGCGGAAGCCTATATCCGCCTGATCGGCTATGCCGGCGCCACCGGCGCGCATATGCACATCTGTCATTTCAACTCGTCGAGCAAGACCGACGTCGAGCGTTGCCGCGTGCTGATCGCGAAAGCGCAGGCGCAGGGCCTGCCCATTACGGTCGAGGCTTATCCCTATGGCACCGGCTCGACCGTGCTGGCGGCGGCCTTCTTCAGTGACCCCGAATTCGTCGAGCGCAATGGCACCGGCTACGATTCCGTGCAGCGCGTCACCGACGGCCATCGCTTCAGCGATCGCGAGGAGCTGTTGAAGGCGCAGGCCGACGAGCCGTCATCGCTGGTGCTCTGGCACATCCTCGACACCGAGAACAACGCGCATCACCGCGACCTGCTCGACATGTCGGTGCTCTATCCCGGCGGCGCGATCGCTTCCGATGCGATGCCGTGGACGACGTCGGACGGCAAGACTTACACCGGCGATGCCTGGCCGCTGCCGGATGACGCCACCTCGCATCCGCGCTCGGCCGGCTGCTTCACAAAATTCATCCGCGAATGGGTGCGCGAGCGCAAGACCGTGTCGCTGTTCGAAGGCGTGCGCAAATGCGCGCTGATTCCGGCGGAGATCCTGTCGCAAAGCACGCCCGCGATGCGCGCCAAGGGAAGACTCACGAAGGACGCCGATGGGGACATCGTCGTGTTCGACTACGAGAAGCTCTCGGATCGCGCGACCTTCACGGCGATGAACCGCCCCTCCGAGGGCGTGCGACACCTGATCGTCAGCGGCCAGCCGTTAATCACAGACGGCGTGCTGGACGTGGCGGCGCGGCCCGGCCGTCCCGTGCGCCGCCCCGTCGTCGGGGGCTGAGACATGCCGGTCCCCATTCTCCTGGTGACGGGCTTTCTGGGGGCCGGCAAGACCACTGTCGTCAACCATCTGCTGGCGCATGCGGAGGGGCGGCGAATCGCCGCTGTGGTCAACGATTTCGGCGCGATCAACATCGATGCCGAGCTGATCGCGGGCGCGAGCGACGGCGTGGTCAGCCTCGCCAATGGCTGCATCTGCTGCTCGCTCGAAGGCGACCTGCTGCACACGCTCGCGACGCTGCTGCGGCGTGATCCGAAGCCGGAATACATCGTCATCGAGACCAGCGGCGTCGCCGATCCCGCCGACATCGTCCGTAACCTGATGGATCCCGTGATCGTGCGCGAGGCGCCGCTGGAAACGGTGCTCTGCGTGATGGACGCGGCGACACCGCCCGCCACCCTGGACGACGCGCTGCATCGTTCGCAATTGCGCGTCGCCGACATCGTGGCGCTGAGCAAGCTGGATCTGGCGAACGAGGGCGCGGGCTCCCGCATGCGCGAGGCCATCCGCGCGCAACGCGTTCCTGCCGTGGTGGTCGATGCGCCGCACGGCGAGATTCCGTCCGCGCTGCTGTTTCCCGCAACCGTCGATCGCGCCCCCGCGCTACGCGAGCCCGGACCGAAACGTCCGGCAGAGCAACGCTTCGAAACGCTGAGCTGGACGTCGAACCAGCCACTTTCGCTTGCCCGCTTGCAGCAGGCCATCGGCCGGCTTGCGCCAAAACTCGCGCGGGCAAAAGGCCTGTTCGAGACCGTCGAGCAACCCGGGCGCCAGACGGTGTTTCAATTCGCCGCCGGCCGCGCCACGCTCGCCCCTGGCGAAGTGCCGATGTCGGGCGCGCCGCGTGCGCGGATCGTCTTCATCGCCGAGCTCGGCGTGCTCTCAAAGGCGGAGCTCGACGGGATCATGGAGACGTGCGTTGTGGATCGTTGAAGCTAACGCCTCAAGCGAATTGCGCGAGGAGAATACGGTGATCAGGAAGGACCGCTAGGTGTCAGCAGACCGCAAGGGCGTTAACGGCCCTCGTCGTCGCAATCCCGTTCTCGTTGCCGACGAACTCGCAGACGGCGGATTCGAGCTCACCCGCCTGGCTGCCGCGCGCCACCGCCAGCAGCCGCATCAATTCTGCCTCGTCCTTCGACAGGCGCCGGCACGACGGCGGCATGAAGCACAATTGGCAGGGCCGGCCGCTGCGCAGAATTCTGACCAGCGCGGCAACGCGTGCGACCAGCAGCGGGCTGTCGGCGATGCCAGGCGCCTCGTCGGCAAAGCGATAGGCCGCCTCCCAGCAATCGGACGCGCCGGTCGCATAGGCGGCAGCGATGAACCGCAACAGCGAGAGCGTGACGCGGCCAAAATCATCGTAGCTCTCGACATTAGGCCGCGTCGCAAGCGCGGCCTGGAGCGGACAGAGCCGCGCCTGGCCGGCTTCCGTGACGGGCACAAAGCCGCAACTATCATGCATCATGCGCGATCCCGGTCAGTGCAAGGTGGGGCTTCCGACCAGCCAGCTCTTCATCGCCATCGTCCGGTCATGGTCGAAAGACGGAACGTGCCGGTCGGGCAGGATGAGACCCGCCATGCGGAAGATCGTTGCAAGCCCCCGCACCGGCGCGAGAGCCCAATCGGCGCCGACCGGCGGCAGCCAGCATTCGAACTGCTCGCGCGCGATATCGTCGCGCTCTTTCTGCGCGGCGGCGATCGCCCGCAACATGCCGTGCTCGCTGTCGGACATGCGCGGGCAGGTCGGGCAGTGCACCGCGATGGCCGTATGCGCCGTGCAGGCAAAGATCTCGATGATGCATTCCAGCGAAGGCACGGCGTCGCCCACGCGAAAGTGGTCGTAGACTTGCTGGATATCGGCCGCGGTCGGGACGGCGCTTCCGCTGCGCGCCTTGGCCCGAAACCCCCAGATGAAGAGCCGCTCCGCCGCGCTCAGCGCCGGAAGCTCGAGGGACCCTGTCGATGTCGATTGATGCATTGAACCTCTGGCCTCTGGCTGCGCCGACGCCCCGGCCGGCGCTGACGATCTGCGCCGATCGTTCGGTCAGAGCCCCCCGCAAGTCAACGCTCGGAGGGGCGATATCGAGGCCTTCTAGTTTTGAAGAGATCGCATCTCGGACGCAGCCGGCCTCGCGAACCTGCGAGGCCGTCCGCGGCATGCCGGCAGGATCCTACGGAGTTTTGCGGAGACTTGGGGAACCCGAATGCTTAAAGCTTTGCTAAGGGGCGCGGGATAAACTGGCATATCAGCCCTTCCAATTCTTGCGAGCTCCGATGTTTTTCTCCCGCATCAGTTTCAAGCTGGTCCTGATTGTCGGCATCAGCCTCCTTGGCATGATCGCGCTGGCGCCGATCGCGCTATCGACCCTGCGCGCGCAGATGATCGCGGACCGTGAGGCCAAGACGCAGCACATGGTCGACGTCGGCTACGGCATCCTGGCGCACTACCAGAAGCTCGAGAGCGAAGGAAAACTCCCACGCGAGCAGGCCCAGGCCGGCGCGATCGCGGAGATCAAGAGCCTGCGCTACGACAAGGTCGAGTATTTCTGGCTCAACGACATGACCCCCAAGATGGTCATGCATCCGATCAAGCCCGAGCTCGACGGCAAGGATCTCTCCGGGATGAAGGATCCATCCGGCAACGCGCTGTTCGTCGGCTTCGTTGACGTCGTCAAAAAGCAGGGCGCGGGCTTCTACAGCTACCTCTGGCCGAAGCCCGGCTTCGACCAGCCGGTCGGGAAAATCTCCTATGTGAAGGGCTTTGCGCCCTGGGGCTGGATCATCGGCACCGGAATCTACCTCGACGACGTCGACGCCGTCTTCCGCCAGAATGCGATGACCTTCGCCCTGGTGTGCCTGGCCGTGTTCGTGCTCGTGCTCGGCGCCTCCTTCGTGATCGGCCGCAGCGTGACCCGGCCGCTGGCGAAGATCACCGCGCTCACCGAGCGCCTCGCCTCCGGCGACAGCGCGTTCGACGTGCCCCATACCGACCGTCGCGACGAGATCGGCGGGCTCGCCAAGGCGCTCGCCGTGTTCAAGGACAATGCGTCGGCGGTCGGCCGGATGCACGCCGAACAGCAGGAGACGAAGCAGAAGGCCGACGAGGAGAAGCGCAAGACGATGACCGACCTCGCCGGTAAGTTCGAGGCGAACGTTCAGGCCGTCGTCCGCGACGTCTTCAACGAGGCGCGCGCGATGCAGCAGGCCGCGCAGGGTATGTCCGAGATCGCCGACAAGGCGACCGACCGTGCTAGCTTCGTCGCCACCGCCTGTCAGCAGGCTTCGAGCAACGTGCAGACGGTGGCCTCCGCCGCCGCGCAGCTGTCGTCCTCGATCACCGAGATCAGCCAGCGCGTCGCGCAGGCTGCAAGCGTGGCGGACAAGGCCGCCGCCGACGGCCAGCGCACCAACGACACCGTGCAGGGGCTGGCCGCCGCCGCGCACAAGATCGGCGAGGTCATCGACCTCATCAACCAGATCGCCTCGCAGACCAATCTGCTCGCGCTCAACGCCACCATCGAGGCGGCCCGCGCCGGCGAAGCCGGTAAGGGCTTCGCGGTGGTGGCAAGCGAAGTGAAGTCGCTGGCGAGCCAGACCGCAAAGGCGACCGACGAGATCGGTGCGCAGATCACCGCGATCCAGGCCGAGACCAACCAGGTCGTCGGCAACATCGACAGCATCCGCAAGACCATCATGGAGGTCAACGAGATTTCCTCGTCGATCGCCGCAGCCGTCGAGGAGCAGGGCGCCGCGACCGCGGCGATCGCCCACAGCGTACGCGAGGCCGCCTCCGGCACCGACCAGGTTTCGCAGAACATCTCGGGTGTGACCGACGCGACGGCGGAGACCGGCCAGGCCGCCGGCCTCGTGCTGCAATCGAGTGGCCGGCTGTCGCAGAAGCTGCAATCGCTGGAAGACGAGGTCAGTGCTTTCGTTGCGGGGGTGCGGGCGGCCTAGTATAGCAGGGGATGAATCAGAGTTCTGATCGGCGCGCGCGCATTCTCCTGATCAATCCGAACAGTTCCGTGGCGCCCACTGAGATGATGGTCGCCATCGCGAGGTCGACCGCCGTCGACGGCTTCGACATCGACGGCGCGACCGCAACGCGCGCGCCGCAAATGATCGTGACGCCGGATGCGCTGGATGCAGCTTCCGCCGAAGTTCTGGAGATATCGCAGTCGAACCGGCATGCATGCGACGGTATCATCGTCGCGGCGTTCGGCGATCCCGGATTGGCCGGCATCAAGGCCGCGATGAAACGGCCCGCGGTCGGCATCGGTGAGTCCTCGATGGTGGCAGCCGCCGAGAACGGCCGCCGCTTCGGCGTGGCGACCACGACGCCGCTGTTGGAAGCGAAGATCGACGCTCTGCCGGAAGCGCTGGGTCTGCGATCGTATTACACCGGCGTCCGCTTCGCGGAGGGCGATCCGCAGGAGCTGATGCGCCATCCGGCGCGGCTGCGAACAGCGCTCGCGGGCGCGGTCGAGGCCTGCATCGCGCAGGATGGCGCGGAGGCGGTCATCATCGGCGGCGGGCCGCTGGGCGAAGTCGCGCGCGAGCTTCAGGCGATCTTCACCGTGCCGGTCATCGCGCCGATCCCGTCTGCCGTGGCGCGGATTATTCGCCTCATCACGGCACGCGCGACCGACTGAAATTCCGGCCGGCGGGAACGGTCGTCGGGACCGGCGTTCTTGCCCTTGACGGCCTCGGTTAAAGTGACGAAGCAGAACAATCGGACCGGCCGACCCGCGCTTGGGCACGCGGGCATGGAGACGCTGCATGTCGTTCAAGAAGCTCCTGATCGCCAATCGCGGCGAGATCGCCATCCGCATCGCGCGCGCCGCAGCCGATTCCGGCCTCGCGACGGTCGCGATCCATCCCGCGGACGATGCGCTGTCGCTGCATGTGCGCCTTGCCGATGAGGCGGTCGAAATCCCCGGCCGCGGCGCGCGGGCCTATCTCGACATCGAGGCCGTGGTGAAGGCGGCGAGGAGCGCAGGCTGCGACGCCGTGCACCCCGGCTACGGCTTCCTCAGCGAGAACGCTGCGTTCGCGAAGGCCTGCGTCGATGCAGGCATCGCCTTCGTCGGGCCGAAGCCGGCGGCGCTCGAACTGTTCGGCGACAAGGTTGCGGCACGGCAACTGGCAAAGCGCTGCGGCGTGCCAATCATCGCCGGCACCAGCGGGCCCTCCTCGCTGGAGGACATCACGGCGTTCTTCACCTCGCTCGGCAGCAAGCCGGCGATCGTGATCAAGGCGATGGCCGGCGGCGGCGGGCGCGGCATGCGCGTGGTCGAGCGCGCTGCCGATCTCGCGGAGGCCTATGCGCGTTGCCAGTCCGAGGCCAAGGCCGCGTTCGGCTTCGACGGCGTCTATGCCGAGCGGTTGATCCGGCAGGCGCGCCATATCGAGGTGCAGATCATCGGCGATCGCCACGGCGCGATCTCCCACCTCTGGGAACGCGAATGCACCATTCAGCGCCGGCACCAGAAGCTGATCGAGGTGGCGCCGAGCCCGTCGCTCAGCGACGGCTTGCGTGGCCGTATCAGCGAGGCGGCGAAGCAACTCGCCGTGGCCGCGTCTTACGACAATCTCGGCACGTTCGAGTTCTTGGTCGACGGCACTGCCGACGACAGTTTTGCCTTCATCGAGGCCAACCCGCGGCTCCAGGTCGAGCACACCGTAACGGAAGAGGTGCTCGGCCTCGATCTCGTCCGCGCCCAGCTCGCGGTCGCCGCCGGTGCCTCGCTTGCGTCGCTCGGCCTGGCGCAAGGCTCGATCCCGAAACCGCGCGGCTATGCCATGCAGTTGCGTGTCAACATGGAGACGCTGGACGAGCTGGGGGCGACGCACCCGACCGGCGGCGTGCTCGCCGTGTTCGAGCCGCCGTCAGGCCCCGGTGTCCGCGTCGATAGTTTCGGTTACGCCGGCTACAAGACCAGCGCCGCCTTCGACTCGCTGCTGGCAAAGGTCATCGTGCATACGCCGGGTGAAGCCTGGCACGACGTTGTCTCCAAAGCCGCGCGCGCCTTGCGCGAGTTTCGAATTGACGGCGTCGTCACCAACATCGCTTTCCTCCAGGCCGTGCTGGCGCATCCCGATTTCAGGGCTAACCGCATCGCGACAGACTTCATCGATCGCAACATCGGCAAGCTCGTCGAAGCCGCCGATGGCGCGGCCAAACCACTCTATTTTGCGGCGACGGAGCGAAGCGGCGGTCCCGGCATCGAGGCGCATACCGCACAGATCGTGCCCGAAGGCACGGTGATGGTCGCAGCACCCTTGCAGGGAACCATCGTCACCATCCAGGTGAAGGAAGGCGAGATCGTGCGTCCGGGCCAGCAGCTCGCCGTGATTGAATCCATGAAAATGGAACATCTGGTCATGGCCGAGCAGGGCGGCCGTGTCATGAAGCTACTCGCCGGCGACGGTGTCACGTTGATGCATGGCGAGCCGATCATGTATCTGCAGCCGCTCGAGGTTGCGGCTGATGCGTCGGCAACGGAAACCGATATCGATCTCGACCACATCCGTCCCGATCTCGCCGAACTGATCGCGCGCCAGGCCAACACGCTCGACGAAAATCGCCCTGCTTCGGTCGAGCGCCGCCGCAACACCAATCAGCGCACCGCGCGCGAGAATGTCGCGCAGCTCGTCGACGACGGCTCGTTCATGGAGTATGGCAGCCTTGCGATCGCGGCGCAGCGGCGCCGGCGCAAGCTCGACGATCTCGTCAAGAACACGCCGGCCGACGGCCTCGTCATGGGCGTCGCGACTGTCAACGCCGAGAAGTTCGGGCCCGAGGGCGGGCGCTGCATCGTCGTGGCCTACGACTACACCGTGCTCGCGGGCACGCAGGGCCACATGAACCACAAGAAGATCGACCGCATGCTGACGCTCGCGGAAGACTGGCGCGTGCCCCTGGTGTTCTATGCCGAAGGCGGCGGCGGCCGGCCTGGCGATACCGACCGGCTCGGCATGACCGGGCTCGATGGTCCGTCCTTCGTGCAGTTCGCCAGACTCTCGGGTCTTGTGCCGGTCATCGGCGTGGTCTCCGGCTATTGCTTCGCCGGCAATGCCGCGATGCTCGGCTGCTGCGATGTCATCATCGCCGCCAAAAATGCCTCGATCGGCATGGGTGGCCCCGCGATGATCGAGGGCGGCGGGCTCGGCGTCTATCACCCGGCCGAGGTCGGTCCTGTTACGTTCCAGTCGCCGAACGGCGTCATCGACATCCTCGTCGAGGACGAAGAGGAGGCGACATCCGTTGCGCAAAAATACCTGTCCTATTTCCAGGGCGCGGTGACGGACTGGCAGGCCGCCGACCAGCGGCTGCTGCGCCGCGCGATCCCCGAGAACCGCCTGCGCGTCTACGACATCCGCAGCGTGATCGACCTCGTCGCGGACAAGGACAGCGTGCTGGAGCTGCGCCGCGACTACGGCGTCGGCATGATCACCGCGTTGATCCGCATCGAGGGGAAGCCGTTCGGCCTGATCGCCAACAATCCGCGCCATCTCGGCGGTGCGATCGACGCCGATGCCGGCGACAAGGCCGCGCGCTTCCTCCAGCTCTGCGACGCCTTCGATCTGCCGATCGTCTCGCTGTGCGACACGCCCGGCTTCATGGTCGGCCCGGAAGCCGAGAAGACGGCGATCGTGCGCCACGTCTCGCGCATGTTCGTGACAGGCGCGAGCCTGACAGTGCCGCTGTTCGGCATCGTCCTGCGCAAGGGCTATGGGCTCGGGGCGCAGTCGATGATCGGCGGCGGCTTCCACGCCTCGTTCTTCACCGCGGCCTGGCCGACCGGCGAGTTCGGTGGCATGGGCCTGGAGGGATACGTCCGCCTCGGCTTCCGCAAGGAAATGGAGGCGATCGCCGACCCCGTCGAGCGTGAGACCTATTATCGCAACAAGGTCGCCGAGCTCTACGCCAACGGCAAGGCGGTCTCGATCGCCTCCGTGTTCGAGATCGACAACGTCATCGATCCCGCCGAGACGCGGCGGTGGATCATGGCAGGCCTGCGGTCGGTGCCGAAGCCGCCGACGCGGACGGCGAAGAAGCGACCCTGCATCGATACGTGGTGAGGGCGGTGCAGCAATTATGATTGCGCTTCGCCGCGTTCCGGTTCCCGATTGACATCCCCGCCTGCGGTGCCAGACTTTGCACAATAATACAGGGTGGAGACGTCCGCGATGGCCAGCCTTTCGGCCTCGAACCATGTCGCCCGTGTCTTGTCCGTCGCCAATCAGGTTGCAGACCGCTTGGCCGACGTCGATGCCTCTTCGCGCATTGCCAATTCCTGGCGGCGCTGCCTGGTCAGCCACAAGCTCGATCCCGCCCGCCAAGGCCCGCCGCAGACGCTGACCGAAGCCGAGATCCGGCATGTCGCCGAGCCGATGGAAGAGACGATCCGGCTTGCAACACCGGAGCTCGACGATCTCGCCCGGGTACTCCGCGATGCCGGTTATTGCGTCAACCTGGCGGACGTGAACGCAACCATGCTGTTCAGCCGCCTGCCCCGCGAGGCCGACGCACGACTGTTCATGGACTGGAAGATCTACACCGGCTCGAATTTCTCCGAGGCCTTTGAAGGCACCAATGGGCTCGGCACCGCGCTCGCCGAGCAGAAGCCGATCCTGGTACATCGCGACGAGCACTTTCGCGCGCAGTGGCACATGTTTTCCTGCGCCGTGACGCCGCTGTTCGACCAGGCCGGACGGCTCGCAGGCGCCGTGAACATCACCTCCTGCCGCGAGGACCTCGAACGCACCGCGCATCAGCTCGCGCTGGCCGTGACGATGGAGGCAACGCGGCGCATGGAGGGCGCGATCTTCCGCGGTCATTTCCGCAACGCCTGGATCGCGACCGTGCCGGGCGATGGCGGCAGCGGCCTGCTCGCCTATGATGACGATCGCCGCATCGTCGGCGCCTGCCGTTCGGCGCGCGCACTGCTGGGTCTCACCGACGGCTTGATCGCCTCCGGCATCGATCTGTCGCGCTATGTCAAATTCGACCATCCCGCCGCGCGCGACGCGGACGATCTCGTCGAGCTGCGCCGGGGCGATGGCAGTCCGTTGGGGCATGGCCATGTCGCGCCGCCGCTGCGGCCACGGGCGTCCACGCAGCGTCGTGACGTTCCTGTGGACCCCTTCGATGCGCTGCAGCGCCTCGCTGGCCGCGATCCAGGACTGATCAAGAGTGTAAAGCGGCTCAGACGCATCGGCGATCACAATCTGCCGGTGCTGCTGCATGGCGAGACCGGCGTCGGCAAGGATGTGTTCGCCCGTGCCATCCACGCGGCCGGCAATCGCGCGCGCCACAACTATGTCGCGCTGAACTGCGCTGCGATGCCGGACAGCCTGATCGATGCCGAGCTGTTCGGTTACGAGGCCGGCGCCTTCACCGGCGCGCGCCGCGACGGCTCGAAAGGCCTGATCGTGCAGGCCGACGGCGGCACGCTGTTCCTCGACGAGATCGGCGACATGCCGATTGCGCTGCAGACGCGGCTGCTACGGGTGCTGGAGAACCGCGAAGTCTGGCCGCTCGGCGCGCTGAAGCCCGTGCCGGTCGACATTCGCCTGATCAGCGCCACGCATCGCGATCTCGGCCGCATGGCCGAGGAGGGCGCCTTCCGCACCGACCTCTATTTTCGTCTCCGCGGCATGGAGGTGCGGCTGCCGGCCTTGCGCGAGCGCGCCGACCGCGACGACGTCATCCGCCAGATTGCGCGCGAGGAAGCGCCGAACTGTTCCCTCTCGGACGAGGCCTGGGCGCAGCTCTCGGCCTATCCCTATCCCGGCAACATGCGCCAGCTCCGGCACGTGCTGCGGCTCGCCGGCTGCACGGCGGAAGACGGTGTCATCACCGATGCCGACCTCGATTTGCCGCCGTTTGGTGGAAGGGCGGAGCCGGATCTCGCGGCGGCGGAGCGCGCCACGATCGTGGAGGCGTTGCGCGAGCATGGTGGTCGTGTGATCGAAGCGGCGCGCGCGCTGAAGCTCAGCCGCGCGACGCTCTATCGCAAGATCAAGCAGTTGAAGATAGAGACAGCGCAGTAGCACTCAGCTGCATGCGGCGAGCTTTCTTCCCCTCTCCCCC
This sequence comes from Bradyrhizobium sp. MI1.10, assembly GCF_055811035.1. Lineage (NCBI taxonomy): Bacteria > Pseudomonadati > Pseudomonadota > Alphaproteobacteria > Hyphomicrobiales > Nitrobacteraceae > Bradyrhizobium > Bradyrhizobium sp. MI1.10. Next base: position 75,458 of record NZ_JBVVPN010000028.1, on the reverse strand, counting down.
TGCGGGAGAGGGTGGCTCGCCGCGACAGCGGCGAGCCGGGTGAGGGGTCTCTCTCCGCACCTGATTCTCTGGCTTCTGGATTCGCGGAGAGATACCCCTCATCCGGCGTTTCGCGCCACCTTCTCCCGCAAGGGGAGAAGGGAAGAGCGCACCATCAACGCCGCCGCTGCCTTACGAAAAATCGCTCCAGCTCAGATGTCGCGAGTCGAGGTCGCCGACGGTTACGGTGCCGCGGATTTCGCGCGGGGCGTGGAAGCTGCTGCGCAGATACACGAGCGGCGCCGCGCCGTCGGAATGCGATGCGCCGCGCACCTCGCCGACGAAGATCGAATGCGTCTTGGTCTCGAATTCCTGCGCCAGCACGCAGTCGAACGCGGCGACCGCATCCGTCAGCACCGGCGCGCCGGTCACCCCGCGCGTCCATTCCCCGAACGCAAAGCGGTCGTCGCCATTGACGCCCTTCTGGCCGCTGAAGGTCAGCGCCAGCGCCGCGTGGTCCTCGTGCAGGAAGTTGATCGCGAAGGCGCCTTCCTCGCGGATGCGCGCATGCGCGCTGGCGTTGCGGTTGACGCAGACGATCAGGGATGGCGGCGAGTCCGACAGTGAGCTGGCCGAGGTCACAGTCAACCCCGTGCGCTTGCCGTGCTCGGCGCCGACCGTCACCAGCGCGACGGCGCCGGCGCACTGGCGCATCGCCTCCTTGAAATCCTTGGCGTCGAAAGCACTGGCGTCCACGCTCACGCGGAAATCTCCGAAATGGATGCGGATGCGGCACGATCGCGCCGCACCCGCGTCGGGTCAAGCCGCCTTCTGCGCGGAGCCGAGATGCTTCAGGCGCGGCATCACCTCGTTCCTCAGCAGCGACAGCGAGTGATGCCAGGCTTCAGCCTTGTGCTTGTAGTCGAAGCCGAACACCAGCAGCACGCCGAAGCCGCCGACCTCCTCGTAGATCTTCTCGATTTTCTCGGCGACGGTCGCGGGCGAGCCGACGATCCAGTTCCGCTTGGCGCAATATTCGACGGTGACGTCGCTATCGGGCACGTCGGGCGCGTGCTTCAAATAGTCCTTGAAGCCGAAATGCCCGAGCAGCGGCAGGAAGTACTCGCCCATCATCCGGCCCATCATGTCGCCGGTCGAGAGCCTCCACGCTTCCTCGTCGGTATCAGCGACGAACACCTCGCGCACCAGCCGCCAATCCGCGCGGTCCGGCTTGCGTCCGGTCTTGGCGGCACCGGCTACGACCGAATCCCAATGACTGCCGACATAGGCCGGGTTGAGGTTGAGGCTCATCGGGATGAAGCCGCGCTCGCCGGCGAGCTTCAACGTGTCCGAGTTCTTCGAAAGACCGGCGACACCGATCGGCGGATGCGGCGTCTGCAACGGCTTGATGTGGGGTTTCAGGAAGTCGAACATCGTGTCCGGCTTGGTCACCGTCCAGAATTTGCCCTTGTAGGTCCAGGGCGCGGGATCGCTCCACATCTTCAGAATGATCTCCAGCGCCTCGCGCGTCATGTCGCGGTTCTGTCCGCTCATGCCGTCGACGTTGAACATGGCCCAGTCGCTCGGCAGGCCGCTAGCCGCGACGCCGAAATTGAGCCGCCCCCCGGAGAGATGATCGAGCATGGCGACGCGGTTGGCGAGCTCGGCGGGGTGGTGATAGGGCAGCAGGAAGCCGCCTGGTCCGATGCGAATATTCTTGGTCTGCATCAGCGCCTGTGCGATCAGAAGGTCTGGCGTGGGATTGGGTTCCCAGGGCGCGGTGTGGTGCTCGCCGACCCAGGCCTCCTGATAGCCGAGCTCGTCGAGCCAGCGCATGACCTGCAGGTCCCAGTCGTTCCCTTCCTTCAGGCCGCACTCCGGCGGGTGCGAAGGCATCGTGAAATAACCGATCTCCATGGGTTTCCTCTCCACAATTGACGCGTCTTGTTGCGCGGTTCACGGATGTGAGCAGAAACGCTTTAGCAAGCGGTGTGCCAGCTCTTCGCGAGTGGTGGGCCAGCGCGAACGGCGCCTCAGACCTGCGAGAAAAGGCTGGTTTGCGGCGGCAATAGCCGATATCCCGGGACAGATTTACGGGGCCTCGTCTCACTGTCGCGAGACGGCGTCTCGGCGGTGAGACGAGGATACGAATCGAGATGACTGAACCTGCCTATGTCGCGGTAGACTGGGGCACCAGCAGCTTCCGACTCTGGCTGATCGACCGCGCCGGCGAGGTGCTGGCCGAGCGCCGCAGCGATGAGGGCATGCTGGCCGCCGCGAAGGCCGGCTTTCCCGCCGTGCTGCAATCGCATCTCGCGGCAGTCGAGGCTCCCGATCATCTGCCCGTCCTCGTCTGCGGCATGGCCGGCGCGCGTACCGGCTGGGTCGAGGCCGGTTATGTCGACACGCCGGCACCACTCTCCGCTGTTCTGAAGCAGGCCGCGCGCGTGCCCGGCGAAGCGCGCGACATTCGCATCCTGCCGGGTATCGCGCAGCGCGATGCAAAAGCGCCGGACGTGATGCGCGGCGAGGAAACGCAGCTGCTCGGCGCGCTCGGGCTCGATGCCGCCGGCGAAGCGCTAGTCTGCATGCCCGGCACGCATTCGAAATGGGTGCGCGTGAAGGACGGCACGGTCGCGCATTTCTCCACCTTCATGACCGGCGAGCTCTTCAGCGTCGTGTCGCGCGAGACGATTTTGTCGCTTGCGGTCGCCGGCGCCGAAGACGCCGAGGATGTCGCGAGCTTCAAGGCGGCGGTGAAGGCCGCGTACGAAGCACCGGCCTTCGCGGCTAATTTTCTGTTCGGCGCGCGCTCGCGTCAGCTCCTGTTCGGGGGCACACCGGCCGCGGCGCGCGAAACGCTGTCGGGCACGTTGATCGGCGTCGAGCTGGCGGCGGGGCTTTCCGGCGCGATGTCGAAAGCTGGCATCACGCTGATTGCCTCGGGGCGGCTCGCGATGCTGTATAGGCTGGCTTTCGACGCGCTGTCGGTCGCCGTGAACCAGGTCGATGCCGATGAAGCGGTCCGCCGCGGTCTGTCGATGGCGGCTGCCGCGATCTGGACGCAATGAGAGGACTGTTGAGATGAGCGTTCCATTCCCAGCGATGAAGCGACCACTGGTCGCGATCCTGCGCGGCGTGAAGCCCGAGGAAACGCAGGCTATCGTCGGCGTGCTGATCGAAGCCGGCATGACCGCAATCGAGATTCCGCTGAACTCGCCGGACCCGTTCCGCTCCATCGCAACGGCCGTGAAACAGGCGCCGGCCGGCGTGCTGATCGGCGCCGGCACGGTGCTGACCACTTCGGATGTCGACCGTCTCAACGATGTCGGCGGCAAGCTGATGGTGTCGCCGAATGTCGACACACAAGTGCTCACGCGTGCACATCAGTACGCGATGGTGACATTGCCGGGCGTGTTTTCGCCCACCGAGGCACTGCTTGCCGCGCGCTCCGGCGCGTCAGGCCTTAAATTCTTTCCCGCCAGCGTGCTCGGCGCGTCCGGTATTGCCGCGATCCGCGCCGTGCTGCCTGCCGGCGTGATGATCGCCGCCGTCGGCGGCGTCTCCGAGCAGAATTTTGCGGAGTACATCAAGGGCGGCGTCACCGCGTTCGGGCTCGGCTCCAGCCTCTACAAGCCCGGCATGACGGCATCGGACGTTGCCGCTCGCGCAAAGGTGACGATTGCCGCCTATGATCGGGCGATTGCGAAAGAGTGAGATCGCAATAAACAAGCCGTGATCCCGTCACGGTCGCGCGTTATCCTATCTTGCTGGACCAGCGGGATCAGGAGACCGACATGGCGATCAACAACGTGGCCGATCTGTTCGTGGCAACGCTCGAACAGGCCGGCGTCAAGCGCATCTACGGCATCGTCGGCGACAGCCTGAATGCGCTGACCGAAGCGCTGCGGCGGCGCGGAACGATCGAGTGGATCCATGTCCGGCATGAAGAGGTTGCGGCCTTTGCCGCGGCCGGCGAAGCGGAGATGACGGGCAGTCTTGCGGTGTGCGCGGGCTCGTGCGGTCCCGGCAATCTGCATCTGATCAACGGCCTGTTCGATGCCCATCGCAGTCGCGTTCCCGTGCTGGCGATCGCCGCACAGATCCCGACCGCCGAGATCGGCAGCGGCTATTTCCAGGAGACCCATCCGCAAAACCTGTTCCGCGAGTGCAGCCATTATTGCGAGCTGGTCTCCGATCCGAGTCAGCTGCCCTACGTGCTGGAAAACGCCATCCGTGCGGCTGTCGGCATGCGCGGCGTTGCCGTCGTCGCCATGCCGGGCGACGTCGCCTTCCGCAGCCCACCGAAGCGCGCGCTGTCGACGGCGCGTGGCCTTGCGCTGTCGGCGCCGAAGGTCGTGCCGCAGGCCGATGAGCTGAAGGCGCTCGCGGACCTCTTGAACGGCGCCGAACGCATCACCCTGTTCTGCGGCCGCGGCTGCGCTGGCGCGCATGCGCCGCTGATGCAGCTTGCGGAAGCCTTGAAGAGCCCGATCGTGCATGCGCTGGGCGGCAAAGAACATGTCGAATACGACAATCCCTACGACGTCGGCATGACCGGCTTCATCGGCTTCTCCTCCGGCTATGCCGCCATGCACGCCTGCGACGCGCTCGTGATGCTCGGCACTGATTTTCCCTACAAGCAGTTCTTCCCGACCGATGCGAAGATCGCGCAGATCGACATCCGTCCAGAAAATCTCGGGCGGCGCTGCAAGATCGATCTCGGCCTTGTCGGCGACGTCAAGCTCACCATCGAGGCGCTGCTGCCGCTGCTCGAGGCCAAGACGCAGCGCAGGCATCTCGACGATGCCATCGTGCATTACAAGAAGGCACGCGAGGGCCTGGATTCGCTTGCGAAGGGCACGCCCGGAGCAAAGCCGATCCATCCGCAATATCTCGCAAAGGTCATCAGCGACCATGCGAGCGATGATGCAGTGTTCACCGCCGATGTCGGCACGCCGACGGTGTGGGCCGCGCGCTATCTCGAGATGAACGGCCGCCGCCGGCTGATCGGCTCGTTCGTGCACGGCTCGATGGCCAATGCTATGCCGCAGGCGATCGGCGCGCAGGCCGCGCAGCCCGGCCGCCAGGTGATCTCGCTCTCGGGCGATGGCGGCTTCACCATGCTGATGGGCGATCTGATCACGCTGACGCAGATGAAGCTGCCGGTGAAGGTGGTCATCTTCAACAACGGCGTGCTCGGCTTCGTGGCACTGGAGATGAAGGCGGCCGGCTTCGTCGACACCAATGTCGATCTGGAGAATCCGGACTTCGCAGCGATGGCGCGCGCGATGGGTATCTTCGCAAGGCGCGTCGAGGATCCCGGCGAGCTCCCGGGGGCGGTGAAGGACATGCTGGCCCACAACGGGCCGGCGCTGCTCGATGTCGTCACCGCCAAGCAGGAGCTGTCGATGCCGCCGACCATCACGCCCGAACAGATCAAGGGTTTCAGCCTCTGGGTCTTGCGCGCCGTGATGAACGGCCGCGGCGACGAGGTCGTCGATCTCGCCAAGACCAATTTGCTGCCGCGTTAACCGCGCTTGACCGACGGCAGGGGCAGCCGCTCATGGCGGCGCTGGAAGCGTTGCCAGTGCAGGACGATGCCGATCAGGAGCGCCGGCACGAAGCCGAGCGCGATCAGGAAATGCGGCAGCTGCGCCGGCGAGATGAACGCGATGGCGATGTCGGAGATCAGCCACAAGGCGGCGAACATCACCGCGAAATCGGTGCGCGGGCAGCGCAGATAGTAGAACACGGCGGTGATGACGACGGCCGGTCCAATGGCGATGCCGATCATCACCGTCGTCAGCTCCTTCGGCGTCAGCGCGTCGAGCACCATCGCTGCCAGCAGCCAGAGCGCGGCGAACATGGCGATGATGTCGAGCGGATGCCGCAACCCAATACCTCTCGCAGAAAACGCACTATCGTTGTGGCCCGGACCTTGGCCGTCAAGGGAAAATGCGCCTATTCCTCGTCGTTTCCGGGCGTCGGCCGCAGCATGAAATGGCCGAAGGCGGTGGCGATCGGCTTGTTCGCATCGTCCTGCCAGGCTCGCGCCTCGAAGGCGACGATGCGCCGGCCCTGCTTCACGATCGAGACGTTGGCGAAGGTGTCGAGCGCGCGGCCGGAGCGCAGATAGTTGACGGTCAGTCCGATCGGCTTGGGCAGTGCGGCGGCGCCGAGCTCGCGCGCCACTCCGAAGATCGCGGTGGTCTCGAGGAAGGCGCCGGTCATGCCGCCATGGATCGCGGGCAGGATCGGGTTGCCGATGATCTTTGGCGAGAACGGCATCGTCAGGGTGTCGTCGCCGTTGACGCGAATGCCGAGGCAGCGCGCGAACGGGCTGTTGGCGAACGGACCGTCCGGATCGTCCGGCGCCTCCAGCGACGGGATGCTGGGCAAATCCATCCTGCGGTCCACGAGCATGTTGGTGCGGTTGGCGCCGATCATGAAACAGGCGGTCGCGGTCGCGACCGGATCGTCCTCGGACTCCTGATAGGCGGTCGATCGCACGAAGGCTATCGACCGCGTGGTGCGGTAGCAGACCGAATGCGCCTTGATGTCGAGCCCGGGCGTTGCCGGCTTCTGATAGTCGATGCGCAAATCAAGCGTCGCGATCGCGCTTGTGCCGTCGAGCGCGAGTTGCACCGCCATGCCGCAGCTCTCGTCCAGCATCGCGGTGACGACGCCGCCATGCAGGACGCCGGTCTCCGTGTCGCCGACGAAGACGGGCCGGTAGGGCAGGCTGGACCAGGCCTCGCGAGGTGCGAAGCGGTCGAGCTGGAGTCCGCTGATCTGGCCGTAATCGGAGCGGCGGCCCTTGATCGCCTCGGCGAGGTCCTCGAACGAAAGTGTGGTCGGTGAGCTGGACATGAGGACGTTCTAAACCAGCGGCGGGCGCGGTGCAAAACCCCGGATGGGCGTCCCGCGGCAGGAGTTCCGAGGCCGGTTTGGCCTCGACAGGGCCGGCCGAAGCAACGATGGTGGGCGCCTCGTTCGTTCGACCAGCCGCAAGGAGTGCCCATGGCCGATCCCGAAATGCCCGCCACCAGCCAGGGGCCCGTCATCATTTCGACCTCGAGCTCGGAGCGGGCGCCGATCATCTATTTCGACGGTGCGTCCTGCTTCGGCCACCACAACGGCGCTATCCAGATCGAGCTTGCTGCGAACCTTCTGATGCCGGTCGGCGCCGCCGTCAGGGTCGACGTGGTCCAGACCGCGCATCTGCGCTGCAGCGTGGCCGCCGCGCTGGCCCTGCGCGAAGCGCTCGACAAGGCATTGGCGATGTACCAGCAGGGTCAGCAGCAGCCCCGGCCGGAGGAAATTCCGACGGTGAAGAACTGAGGCAAGCGGCGGATCGCAAGTTAATGCGATCAACTCGCTCAGCTCACATGCACCTTCGGCTTCCTGCCATCGTTCCACTTGCCGTCGAGCGCGCGCTCGATCTGGGCGGCGAGTTGCAGCAGCAGGCCGTCATTGGCCTGTTTCGCAATCGCCTGGATGCCGAGCGGCAGGCCGTGGTCCTGCGTGGCCATCGGCATCGAGATCGCCGGCATGCCGCAGAGATTGGCGAGCGGCGTGAAGGCGAAGAAGCGCCAGAGATTGCCGAACCAGTCGAGCACGTCAGGATTGTCGGAGATGGTGAGATATTCCCGGGTGCCGACCTTCGGCGTCGGCAGCGCGGTGATCGGCGTCAGGATCACGTCCCACTGCTCGAAGAAGGCGCCGAAGGCGCGTGAGGTCGTGTTGAACACGCCTTGCATCTTCGCCCGCTCGGCGAAGCTCGTATGCCGGCCGGCTTCCCAGATCCGGATGTTCATGGGCTCGATGAGGTCTTCCGGGGGCCGCTCCAGCCCGCGCGCGGCGAGCATGTTGGAGATTACCACGGCAAAATTCGAGATATAGCAGGTGGTCTGCGCCTCGAACGCGGCGGGGAAGTCGAGCTCGGGCAGGCCGTAGTCGACGTGATGGCCGAGGCCTTCGAGGAAGCGGCCGGCCTTTGCCAGCTCGGCCGCGATCTCTGGCGTCGCGGTGTAGTCGCCCCAGCTGTGCGACAGCGCGATGCGAAGTTTTGACGGATCGCGTTTGATCATCTCGGAGTATGGTTGCGCCGTGGTCCAGAACGGCATGAACTCGCCCGGCGCCGCTCCCCTGGCATGATCGACGAAGGCGGCGGTGTCGCGCACCGAGCGCGACTGGCAGCCCTGGATCGAGACGAGGCCGGTGAGATCGGACATGTGCGGTGCGAGCGAGAACACGCCGCGCGAGACTTTCAGGCCGATATTGCCGTTGACCCCGGCGGGAATGCGGATCGAGCCGCCGCCGTCGGTCGCATGTGCGATCGGCACCACGCCGGCCGCCACCATTGCGGCGCTGCCGGCCGACGAGCCGCAGGTGGTGTAGTCGGTATCCCAGGGATTGCGCGTGACATAGACGGCGGGATTGTCGGCCGAGCTGCATACGCCGAATTCCGGCGTCGTGGTGCGTCCGATCAGGTTCAGCCCGGCCTGGCGGAATTTGCCGGTCAGGAACGTGTCGGCGCTGGCGCGATTGCCGCGCATCAGCAGCGAGCCCATTTCCTGGAGCCGGCCCTTCATGGTCGGCCCCAGATCCTTCATCAGGAACGGCAGACCGGCGAACGGGCCGGCGAGATTGGCGCCGTCCTTGGCCGGATCGGCGATCACGTCATCGAACAGCTCGACCACGCCCGACAGTGCCGGATTGACCTTGGCAACGCCCGCAGCGGCCTGACGCGCCAACTCCTTTGCCGTGAGCTCGCCCTTGCGGACGCGCGCGGCCAGCCCCACGCCATCGTGCTGCGCCCATTCGTTCCAGCTCATCGGGAAAGTCATGCGATCCAAACCTCTTCGTGCGGCGCCACCTTAGTTTCGCACGGGAACATTTTAATCAACTGAGGCGGCGCGAAGGGCAGGGTTGCGCGGGATGGAGAGGTAATCCTCCATTGCATGCGCACGCATCAATCCGAGAGCTTTGCGATCACCGCGACCGGCCCGCCGCCGGCGGGGCCCTGGTGCTCGGCGCCGCCAGAGACATAGACCGCCCCGGTGCCGGCGAGGCCGGCAATCAGGCCGCCGACGGCAGCCCGGGCGTGGCGTGTCGAGCTGATATCGGTATCTTCCAGCATGGTGTGGCGGAAGCCGCGCACGCTGCCATCAGGCGAGGCCTCGGCCTTGGCGAAGATGTTGACGAGCTCGCGGCCGGTCGTCGTCTGCGGCGCGGCACGGAGCCCAACGCTCTCCAGCGCCGCGAGCACGGCGGCAGCGTCGATCGCATCGCTCATCACGGCATGCCCGATCTCGAATTCGCTCGTCGAGGACATCGAATTGCCGAGCACGATGACGACGTTGTGCATCAGCTCGATTCCGGACGAGGTCGAGGCGACGTTCGAAAACAGATCGTAGCGCCGCAGCACGTCGTCGTCTCGTAGGTCGGTTGCGATCTCGCCGAGCGCGACTGCAACCCCGAGCGCGGAGGCGCCGCGCGAATAGGCCATCGAACTGTAGGCGCTGGTCGTCGCCGTCTTGTGGCCGCGCGCATTCGCCGCTTCGACGCGCTCGCTGGTGAGCAGCGGGCATTTGATCTGCACGAAATGGACGTCGGCGGGATCGGCGATCCCGGCATCCGCCATCGCGGCCTTCACGGCCTTGGCTGTCTCCGTGATCTGAGCGGAGCGGCCGAGCTCTTCAGGGAGAAAATCCCGCGTGTGCGCCATGCCGATGCTCAGGCGCTTGCCCGAGATGCCCGGCGGGCGCTGCTGGACGTCCTGGCGCGTGAACACCGTGATGTGCGGGCTAAGCACGCCCTCGGTGCCGCCGGACATCACGAAAGCGATGCGCTGTTCGACCTCCTGCGGCGACAGGCCGAGCCGTGGCGCCAGCCCCGTGCACAGCGCGGCAACGGCATATTCCCGGGTAAAGTCGTTGACGCCGCCATTGCCTTCGGTCTTGCCGAGGATGGCCAGGATGGATGCCGGATCGATCGCGCCGGAGCCGATCATGCTCATCAATCCGGAGACGTCGCCGGGGCCTTTGGTGGCGACCTTGAAGACGCCGACCGATGTCGTCCGCATGATAGTCCTCACATGGGGTTCAGGAGCCCGGCCGACAAAACAGCCGCTGAACCGGGGCGCCTGTCAAGGTGTCGAGGCAATCCATCGTCGTCCTGGCGAAAGCCAGGACCCATGACCCCACGGAGAAGTTTGGCGAGGGCTCGTCGTTCGGTATTGATACCGACCATGATTGATGGATTCCGCGGTATGGGTCCTGGCTTTCGCCAGGACGACGGCGGAGTATGTGCGTCGTCTTGGCCGTCCCCACGATTGTGGCGAGATCGCATCGCTTCGAGAAAAAATCCCTTGTCGACGGCCGCTCGCTGCACCTTGATGAATCAACCCCGATTGGTCCATAAGCGGCGTCCCGCAGCCGGTGGTTCGCCTCCGCGATGCGTGCTTGGATAGAGGGGTTCTCGCGTGGCAAATATCAACCAGAAAATTGCGCAGGAGCTTGGGGTTCGGGCGGAGCAGGTCGAGGCGACAGTGGCGCTGCTCGACGGCGGTGCTACGGTTCCCTTCATCGCCCGCTACCGCAAGGAAGCGACCGGTGCGCTCGACGACGCGCAATTGCGCACGCTGGAGGAGCGCCTGGGTTACCTGCGCGAGCTCGAGGACCGCCGCAAAGCCATCCTCGAATCGGTCCGCGAGCAGGGCAAGCTCGATGCCGCGCTGGAAGCCTCCATTCTCGCCGCCGACAGCAAGGCGCGCCTCGAAGACATCTATCTGCCGTTCAAGCCGAAGCGCCGCACCAAGGCGGAGATCGCCAAGGAAGCCGGCCTCGAGCCGCTCGCCAATCAGCTCATGGCCGACCCCACCAACGATCCGAAGGTCGTCGCTGAGGCCTTCGTCAATGCCGAGAAGGGTGTTGCCGATGCCGCTGCGGCGCTCGACGGCGCCCGCGCCATCCTCGTCGAGCGTTTCGACGAAGACGCCGACCTGATCGGCGCGCTTCGCGAAGAGGTGTGGACCAATGCGCGCATGGCCTCCAAGGTGCGCGACGGCAAGAAGACCGAGGGCGAAAAGTTTGCCGATTATTTCGAGTTCTCCGAGCCGCTGACGAAGCTGCCCTCGCACCGCATCCTCGCGATGTTCCGCGGCGAGAAGGAAGAGATCCTCGATCTCCAGATCCAGGCCGAGGCCGAAGCATCGCCGCCGGGCGTGCCGAGCGTCTATGAGCTGAAGATCATGAAGCGGTTCGGCATCGCCGACCTCAAGCGCGCCGGCGACCGCTGGATGATCGACACCGTGCGCTGGGCCTGGCGCACCAAGATCCAGGTGCATCTCAACATCGACCTGCGCATGCGGCTGTGGAATGCGGCCGAGACCGAGGCGGTGCGCGTGTTCGCCTCCAACCTGCGCGACCTCCTGCTGGCCGCGCCCGCCGGCACCCGCGTCACCATGGGTCTCGATCCCGGCTTCCGCACCGGCGTCAAGGTCGCCGTCACCGACGCGACTGGCAAGGTGGTGGATACCGCCGTGATCTATCCGCACGAGCCGCAGCGGCAGTGGAACGAGGCGCTTGCGATCCTCGGCAAACTCGCGCTGAAACATCGCGTCGAGCTGATCGCGATCGGCAACGGCACCGCCTCGCGCGAGACCGACAAGCTCGCGGCCGACCTCGTCAAGGGCCTGCCCGACTTGAAGATGACCAAGATCGTGGTGTCGGAAGCTGGCGCGTCGGTCTATTCGGCCTCGGCTTTCGCCTCGGAGGAGTTGCCGGGCCTCGATGTCACCCTGCGCGGTGCGGTGTCGATCGCGCGGCGGCTCCAGGATCCGCTCGCCGAGCTCGTCAAGATCGAACCTAAGGCGATCGGCGTCGGCCAGTACCAGCACGACCTCGGTCAGGCCAAGCTCGCCAAATCACTCGACGCCGTGGTCGAAGACTGCGTGAACGCGGTTGGCGTCGACGTCAATACCGCGTCCGCTCCGCTGCTCGCGCGCGTGTCGGGCGTCGGCTCCGGCCTCGCCTCAAGCATCGTGGCGCACCGCGACGCCAACGGTCCGTTCAAGTCGCGCAAGGCGCTGAAGGACGTGCCGCGGCTCGGCCCCAAGGCGTTCGAGCAGTGCGCGGGCTTCCTGCGCATCCTCGGCGGCGAGGACCCGCTCGACGCCTCCGGCGTGCATCCGGAAGCCTATCCGGTGGTGCGCCGGATTCTCAGCGCCACCAAGAGCGACATCAAGGCGCTCATCGGCAGCAGCGACATCGTTCGCACGCTGAAGCCGAAGGACTTCGTAGACGAGACGTTTGGTCTGCCGACCGTCACCGACATCCTGCGCGAGCTCGAGAAGCCCGGCCGCGACCCGCGGCCGGCGTTCAAGGCCGCGGTGTTCATGGACGGCGTCGAGGAGATCAAGCACCTCAAGAAGGGCATGATCCTCGAGGGTACCGTGACCAACGTCGCCGCGTTCGGCGCCTTCGTCGACATCGGCGTGCACCAGGACGGTCTCGTGCACATCTCGGCGATGTCCAGGACCTACATCAAGGATCCGCGCGAGGTGGTGAAGCCCGGCGACATCGTCAAGGTCAAGGTGCTGGACTTCGAGGTCGCCCGCAAGCGCATCTCGCTGACGTTGCGGCTCGATGACGAGGTCGGCGCCAAGAAGGACGCGCCCGGCATGCAGCGGGACAACAGCTCGCGCAATCCGTCCCGTATGACCTCGTCGGCCCCGCGCCAGCAGGAATCTGCCGGCGGCGGCGCCCTCGCGGAAGCGCTGCGCCGCGCGGCCGAGAAAAACGGCGGCAAGCGGGCGTAGCTTCTAACCTCTCCCCGCTCTTCTGCTGGGAGGTGTCGGATCGCTGCTCGATATATCGAGAGTTCTATCCGCGTCGTCATTGCGAGCGCAGCGAAGCAATCCAGGATCTTTCCGCGGCGGGACTCTGGATTGCTTCGTCGCAAGGGCTCCTCGCAATGACGAGGAGAGAGCGCGGGTCCGTCTCCCTAACTTCCGCGTCAGAATCTGGCGCGTTTGTAAGTTGAAGGTGCCGGTCTCTTCCTCTCATCTGATCCTTCTCGCGCGGCAGAAATATCGCCGCGCAGTACGGAGGATGCTTCGATGGACAACAGGCTTTTCAAAGGCCTCACCGCGGTGACGATCGCAGCGGTGATGGCGCTCGCTTCACCGGTGCTCGCCCGTGGCGGCGGTGGAGGCGGCGGCCACGGCGGTGGTGGTTTTGGCGGCGGAGGTCATGGCGGCTTTGGTGGCGGCGGGCATTTCGGTGGCGGCGGCATGCACGCGGGAGGCTTTGGGGGTGGCATGCACGCCGGTGGCTTCGGCGGCATGCACGTTGGCGGCATGGGTGGCGCCCGTTTCGCCCATGTCGGCGGACCGGGCTTCGGCGGCGCCCGCTTCGCGCATGCGGCGATCGGGCCGCGCTTCGCTGGCTCCGGCTGGCACGGCAGGCCCTTCATCGGCCGCCACGCCTTCTTCCGGCACCACCATCGCTTCTTCTTCGGAGCACCTTTCATCTATGCCGGCTACAATGACGGCTGCTGGCGCAGGAGCTGGACGCCCTATGGGTGGCAATGGGTCAATGTGTGCGGAGACTCTTGGTACTAGCATCGCCGTACCGCACCATTGTCGCGATCGTCATCGGACGGTTCCGCTCAGCCCCGGAACGGGATAGTCTGGTGGCGATCGTCGCGCGGAGTTTGTCATGTCCGGAGGTCACCGCCGCATTCTGGTCGTCGAGGACGATGCCGAAACCGCAGGCCAGCTCGTCGAGGAGCTGACGATTTCCGGCTACGACGTCGATCTCGCCGCCACCGGGCGCGAGGCCCTCAGCCACGGCGCCGCGCGCGACTATGCCGTGATCACCATCGACCGCATGCTGCCCGACATCGACGGCATCAGCGTGATGCGCCAGTTGCGCGACGACGGCATCGCCGCGCCGTTCCTGATCATCTCCGCACTTGGCGAAGTCGACGACCGCGTGCGCGGCTTGCGGGCCGGCGGCGACGACTATCTGGTCAAGCCGTTCTCCTTCACCGAATTGCTGGCGCGGCTGGAGGCGCTCGGCCGGCGCAGCGACACCGTTGCCAAGGAGACGATCCTGCGGGTCGGCGATCTCGCCATCGACCTGATCGCACGTAGCGCGAGCCGCCGCGGCCGGAAGATTCCGCTGTTGCCGCGGGAATTCCAACTGCTCGAATATCTCGTCCGCAACGAGGGCCGCGTCGTCTCGCGTGCGATGCTGCTCCAGCATGTCTGGGATCTGCATTTCGATCCCTCCACCAACATCATCGACGTCTATGTCGGGCGCGTCCGTCGCAAGGTCGATGATGCCCAGGCCTATCCGCTGATCCACACCATCCGCGGCATCGGATATTGTCTCCGTGCTCCTGGCTAAAACGCTCCGCTCCTCGACCTTCCGCCTTGCGCTCATCGCGATCGCAACGTTCGGGCTGATCGTCGCGGCGATCATGGCCTATGTCTATTTCGGCACGATCGCCTATGTGCAGAGCCGTATCGGCGATGCCGGCGACCACAGCAGCTTCACCGCGATGATCGAGCTCGCGATGGCCGCGGTCGCCGTGCAGATGCTGGTGCTCGCCGGGCTCGCCGCGGTGCTGGTGACGCGCCGCACGGTCGGGCGAATCGAGGAGATCAACGCCACCAGCCGCGCCATCATGATGTCGGGCCTCGACCAGCGCATTCCCTTGCGCGGCAGTCACGACGAGTGGGACCGCGTCGCCGAAAACCTCAACCAGATGCTCGACCGCATCGAGACACTGATGGGCGAGGTCAAGCAGGTCAGCGACAACGTCGCCCATGATTTGCGCACGCCGCTGACGCGTATGCGGGGCCGGCTGGAGAAAGCCTATCATGCCCCGCGCAATGGCGAGGCCGACGCGGCGCTGATCGGTGACACCATCGCCGATCTCGACGCGGTGCTCGGCATGTTTGCCTCGATCACCCGCATCTCGGAGATCGAGACCCGCGCCCGCCGTAGTGCGTTTCGCACGCTTGATCTCGCCGAAATCGCCGGCGAGGTCGTCGAGCTCTACGATGCCGCCGCCGAACAGGTTGCGACGCGGCTCAGCCTCGGCGGCGATCGCGAGGTGGCGATCACAGGCGATCGCGACCTCCTGTTCGACGCCATCGCCAATCTCGTCGACAACGCGATCAAGCACGGCTGCGAAGGCGGGCAGGTGATCGTCACCTGCCGCCGCACCGACGGCGGTGCGACGATCGCGATCGCCGACGATGGTCCCGGCATTCCCACTGATGAGCGCGATCATGTGTTCAAGCGCTTCTACCGGCTCGAACAGAGTCGCTACACCCCCGGTAACGGCCTCGGCTTAAGCCTGGTCGCCGCGGTCGCCCGCCTCCATGGCGCCGAGATTGCCCTGCGCGACAACGCGCCGGGCCTGACGGTTCAGCTCAGCTTCCCGCCGCACCCGCTCTAGAGTTCGATCACGCCGCGGCGTGCCGCATGTGCCACCGCATCGGTTCGGCCGGTGGCGTCGAGCTTGTCGAGCAGCGAGCCGACATGGAATTTGACCGTGTGGACGGAAATGCCGAGCTGACGCGCGATCATCTTGTTGGAGCCACCTTCCGCCATCAACGCCAGCACATCGAGCTCGCGCTGTGTCAGCGCGATGTCCTCAGGCATGATGCGCGGATCGCGGGTGACAATCGTCGCGGCCGCCTTCTCGCCGGGTTCGGCGAGGCGAAGCCCGGCGATATGGCCGAGCAGAGCCGCCAGGCGATCGGCGAGGGCGGGATCGTCGATCTCCAAGGCCAGAACGATCTCGGGGGCGATATCCTCGCTCACGCCGCCGGCCTCTCGCCGATCGTGACCTTGAAGCTGACCGGTTCGCCGCCGCGGCGCGCCGCGATATCGACCACCGCGCCCACGCTCGCCGGACCCAGCGTCCGCGACAGTGCACGCACGCCGGACAGCTTCTGGTCGTTGACGGCGACGATGACGTCGCCCTGGCGGATGCCGGCTGCCGCCGAAGGGCCGGCCTTGTCGACATTCATCACCATCGCGCCGACGCCGTCGTCGAGCCGGACCGGCTGCAGCCCGAGGCCGAGATATCCGCGTGCGATGCGGCCGCGCGCCTCTAACTGGGCCGCGACCCGCTCGATCGTCGCTGTCGGGATCACCAGCACACGCCTCGGGCCGAGCACGGCCATGCCGAAGGCTTCGCCCGATGCATCGAGCGCGAGGCCGCCCTGCTGGCTAGAGCGCAAGCGGACGTCGAGCTCGATCCGCGCGTCGATGTCGCCGCCGCGCAAGGAGCGCCAGCTCTTGCCGGACAGCGACACCATGCCGAGCGCGGCGCTCGGCGCATCGCGGTTGGTGGCGACAACAACCGACAACGCGCCGAGGGGCGGCACAATTGTGGCCAGCTTGACCGGGGCAATCGCGCTATCGACGCGCAGCAGTGCGACATCCGTCGTATGGTCGCGGCCTGCGATCGTGGCGGCCGCGGTGCTGCCGTCGGGGAGGCCGATCTCGACGTCGCCCTCGTCGGCCAGCGCCTCGTCGGCGGTGACGATCAGGCCGGGTTTCCAGACGAAGCCGGTGGCGCGGGAGCGATGCGAATGCACGGCGACGACGGAGGGCGCGGTGCGCGCCACGACGTCAGCGAGCGCCGACGATAGGGAGGTCAGGGGAGTTGAGTCGGTCATGGGGGGCTCCTGTAAGCTGCGCCCAATCTGGGATGTCGCGGCCGATTGTGAAACTGGCCGGATGGCCAGGAAATGAGCAGGGAAAGCTGGTCCGTAAGACCACGGCCGACGAACATGTGATTGGGAGCCGCTCACGGCAACGTGTAGCAATCGAGAAATTGCGCCGCACGGCCCTAAACCTTTCAGCGAGCCCTGACCGATGACCATCGACCTCACCCGCCGCACCCTGCTTCAACTCGCCGGCGCCACCTCGCTTGCAATGGCGGCGGCGGGCGCGGCGCGCGCCGAGGGCGCACCACAGGGCGGTGGGCCGACCTATGCCAGCCGCACCCCGATGCGGGTCGGCATGGTGACGCTCCGGGTGAAGAATCTCGACAAGGTCGCCGACTACTACCGCGACGTGATCGGCCTTACCGTGATGGAACGCTCGGCGAGCGCCGCCAAGCTCGGCACGGCCGGCATCGCGCTGCTGGCGCTGGAGTCCCGTCCTGATGCCGAGATCGAGCCGCGCAACGCCGCCGGCCTTTACCACACCGCCTTCCTGATGCCGACCCGCAAGGACCTGGCGCGCTGGCTGGTAGCAGCCGCTTCGCATCGCGTGCCGCTGTCGGGCTTTGCCGATCATCTCGTCAGCGAGTCCGTCTATCTCGACGATCCCGAAGGCAACGGCATCGAGGTCTATGCCGACCGCGATCCCTCGCAATGGCAGTGGAGCGAGGGCAGCGTGAAGATGGCGGCGGACGAGCTCAACATTCCCGACCTGCTGTCGCTGACCAATACGCGCGTGCCTGATTATGCCAAGGCGCCCGACGGTCTGCGCATCGGCCACATGCATCTGCGCGTCGGCGATCTCGTGCAGGCCGAGCGCTTCTATCACGGCGCCATCGGCCTGGACCCGACCCGCAGCCGCAACGGTGCCGCGTTCCTGTCGTCGGGGCACTATCATCATCACCTCGGCATGAACGTCTGGCAGAGCCAGGGTGCCGGCCAACGCGACGATCAGGCAACGGGGCTCGCCTGGTTTTCGCTGGTGACGGAGAAGCCGGACCTGCTTGCCGCCCAAGACGAACGCCTGCGCAAGGGCGGCGCGAAAGTCACGGCGCTGGCGAATGGCGTGGAGGCGATCGATCCCTGGGGCACGCGGGTGCGGCTGATCAGGGTTTGATCGCCGGCGCGAGCGTTGGTAATACCGGTCAGGCGCTGTCCAATTTCCGGGATTCACACCTGACATGTCCGATTTTCGCGGCGTCTTCCCTTATCTCGTCTCGCCCATCGCTGCCGATGGCGCGGTGCGCACGAACGTGCTCGCAAAGCTCTGTGACGATCTGATAAGCGCCGGCGTCCACGGTTTGACCCCGCTCGGCTCGACCGGCGAGTTCGCCTATCTCAATGCCGCCCAACGCACCGCGGTCGTGCAGACCACGATCGAGGCGGCGAGGGGACGTGTGCCCGTTGTCGCGGGCGTGGCCTCCACCTCGACGGCTGACGCCGTGGCGCAGGCGAAGGCGTATCAGCAGCTCGGCGCCGACGGCATTCTGGCGATCCTGGAAGCGTATTTCCCGCTCGCCGATGCCCAAATCGAATCCTATTTTCGCGCCATTGCCGATGCCGTGGACATCCCCGTCGTCATCTACACCAATCCGCAATTCCAGCGCTCCGATCTCACCCTCGACACCATCGCGCGCCTCGCCGAACATCCGCGCATCGGCTACATCAAGGACGCTTCGACCAACACCGGCCGGCTGCTCTCGATCATGAACCGCTGCGGCGATGCCTTGCGGGTGTTCTCGGCCTCCGCCCACATCCCGGCCGCGGTGATGCTGATCGGCGGGCTCGGCTGGATGGCGGGCCCTGCCTGCATCATCCCGCGCCAGAGCGTCGCGCTCTACGACCTCTGCAAGGCCGGCCGCTGGGACGAGGCGATGGCGCTCCAGCGCAGGCTGTGGCGCATCAACGAGGCTTTTGCCCGCTTCAATCTGGCGGCCTGCATCAAGGCCGGTCTGGCCATCCAGGGCTATGACGTCGGCGATCCCGTCCCGCCGCAGACCGCTCTCACCGCCGATGCGCGCAAGGTCGTGGAAGCGGCCTTGCGGGAGTTGGCGTAGCCATCCCCTCTCGTCATGGCCGGGCATAGCCGTCCGAAGGACGGCGTCGCTTTCGCTCGCCTATGTCCCGGCTATCCACGCGCTTCCACACGAAAAGTACGTGGATGCCCGGGACAAGCCCGGGCATGACGAAATCGCGGATATACCGCCTAAAAGCGCGGCTGGTATGCCCTTGATCGATCCGCTAAAAGGCGGCCCGCAGTTTCGAAAAGACCCTGAGGACCCCACGGAATGAACATTCTTCCCGGCAATTTGCGTTTCGGAGCGGGGCAGCCCGTCAAGCGTTTGGAAGACCAGCGACTGCTCACCGGGAAGGGACAGTTCATCGACGACAAGCCGGAAGATGGCGCGCTGTGGTTGTACCTGTTGCGCTCGCCGCATGCCCACGCGAAGATCGTCTCGATCGACACGGCCGCCGCCACGGCGATGCCTGGCGTGACCGCGGTCTACACCGGCGCCGACCTCGTCAAGGACGACATCGGAATCATCCCGACCTTGAGTATCTTCAAGCGCCCCGACGGCAAGCCGATGACGGTGCCGCCACGCCGCCTGCTGGCGCACGAAATCGTGCGCTATGCGGGCGAGGCCGTGGCCGCCGTGGTGGCCTCCTCGCGTGCCGACGCGCAGAGCGCGGCCGAAGCGATCGTGGTCGAATATGACGTGCAGCCGGCCGTGGTCGATCCCCTCGAGGCGGTCAAGCCCGGTGCGCCATTGGTGTGGCCGGAGGCGCCCGACAACATCGTCGGCGCGATGAGCTACGGCGATGCCGCCAAGGTGGACGAGGCTTTTGCCAAGGCGGCGCATACCGTCGAGCTCGATCTCGTCAGCCAGCGCCTGGTGCCGTCGGCCATGGAGCCGCGCTCGACCATTGCCGAGATCGACAAGACGTCCGGCCGCCTTCTGCTGCATGTGCAGTCGCAGACGCCCGCCTCGACCCGCGACGTGCTGGCCGAGGCCGTGCTGAAGCGGCCGAAGGACAGCGTGCGCGTCCTGGTCGGCGATATCGGCGGCGGCTTTGGCCAGAAGACCAACCTCTATCCCGAGGACGGCATCGTTGCTTACGCCGCAACCAAGCTGAACAAAAAAATCCGCTGGCGCGGCGATCGCACCGACGAGTTCGTCGGCGGCACCCATGGCCGCGATCTGACCTCGACCGCTTCCTTCGCACTCGACGAGAAAGGCAAGGTGCTGGCCTATCGCGTCAGCTCGATCGGCTGTACCGGCGCGTATTCCTCGGGCGCGGCCAACATCATTCCGCTGGTGCTCGGCCCGTTCGTGCAGACCGGCGTCTACGATTTGCCGCTGGTGCATTTCGAGGTGAAGTCGGTGATGACCCACACCGCGCCGGTCGGTGCCTATCGTGGTGCGGGCCGGCCCGAGGCCGTGTTCATCGTCGAACGCCTGTTCGACGTGGCCGCGCGGAAAATCGGCATGGACCCGCGCGCGATCCGGAAAGCCAACTACATCAAGCCGGCGCAACTGCCCTACACCAATGCTGCGGGGCAGGTTTACGACTCCGGCGCCTTCGCGCACATGCTCGATCGCGCCGTGAAGCTTGCGGACTGGGACGGCTTTGCCGCGCGCAAGAAGGCCGCGAAGAAGAAGGGCCTGCTCTATGGCCGCGGGCTCACCTCCTATATCGAATGGACCGGCGGCCGTGCCCACACCGAAAAGGTCAGCCTGCACGCGACGTCGGAAGGCCGCGTCATCCTGCATTCCGGCACCATGGCGATGGGGCAGGGCTTGCAGACCACCTACACCCAGATGATCTCCGACACGCTCGGCATTGCCATGGACAAGATCGACGTGGTCCAGGGCGATACTGATCTGGCGACGGGCTTCGGCAGCGTCGGCTCGCGTTCGCTGTTCGTCGGCGGCACGGCGGTCGCGGTCTCCTCCAACGATCTGATCCAGAAGGCGCGCGAGAAGGCGGCGAACGTGCTGGAGACCTCGATCGAGGACATCGAATACCAGGGCGGCATGCTCACCGTGGTCGGCACCGACCGCCGCATCAGCCTGTTCGACATTGCCGAGAAAGAAGGCGGCGCGAAACTCAGCGTCGATTCCGAAGGCGAGGTCGACGGTCCGAGCTGGCCGAACGGCACCCATATCTGCGAGGTCGAGATCGACCCCGAGACCGGCGTGTCCAAGGTCGTGCGCTACACCACCGTCGACGACGTCGGTGTCGCCGTGAACCCGATGCTGGTGACGGGGCAGATCCATGGCGGTGTCGCACAGGGTATCGGTCAGGCGCTGTATGAGGGCGTGTCCTATGATTCCGACGGCCAGCTGCTCACTGCGAGCTACCAGGACTATTGCATCCCGCGCGCCGACGACGTTCCGCCGATCGTGGTGACGCTGGACGATTCCGCGCCCTGCCGCACCAATCCGCTCGGCGCCAAGGGCTGCGGCGAATCCGGCGCCATCGGCGGCCCGCCCTGCGTCACCAACGGTGTGATGGATGCGCTCGCCGAACTCGGCATCACCCAGCTGAATACGCCGCTGACGCCGCAGAAGATCTGGCAGGCGATCCGGGATGCGAAGGTGGGCGGTTAGCGGCCATTGTCGTGCTGGCTGTCGCCACAAATCCAACTCGTCGTCCCGGCCTAGTGCGCCATTGCGCACGGGGGGCCGGGACCCATAGCCACCGAGTCTAATTTGGCGACCGCTGGTGGTTACGAGCTACGCACGCCAACTTCGTCACAGCGTATGGGTCCCGGCCTTCGCCGGGACGACACCGAGGGTGAGGAAAAAGTTCGCGCTAAAGCCCCAGCATCATCTTCGCAATAATATCGCGCTGGATCTCCGAGGTGCCGCCGAAGATCGTGTAGGCGCGGCCGTTGAGATATTCCGGTACCACCGTCAGCATCTCCTCCGGCATCGGCGGCTCATGGTTGAGCCTGTAGAGCGGGCGCATCGGCTCGACCGCGAGGGCGTCATGGCCGATCACGTCGGCGCCGAGCCGGGTCACGGCCTGGCGGATCTCGCTGTTGCGCAGCTTCAGGATCGACGACACCGCACCGGGATTCTGTCCGGTCTGCAACGCCGACAGCACGCGCAGCTCGGTCATCTCCAGCGCGTCGATGTCGACCTCGACCTCGGAGATACGCGTTGCGATGTCAGGGCTGTCGATGGCGCGCCCCGTCAGGTCGGACTCGGCAAGCTCCGCGATCGCCTTCAGCCCCTCGCGCAATTTTGCCGAGGCGATGCCGGAGCCGCGCTCGAACTCGAGCAGATATTTTCCGTAGGTCCAGCCCTTGCCTTCCTCGCCGACGCGGTTCGCCACGGGAACGCGCACGTCGTCGAAGAACACCTGGTTGACCTCGTGGTCGCCGCCGATGGTGAGGATCGGGCGCGTTGTGATGCCCGGTGTCTTCATGTCGATCAGGATGAAGCTGATGCCGTCCTGCTGCCGCGGGCCGTCGCTGGTGCGCACCAGCGCGAACATGCGGTTGGCGTGGTGGGCATGCGTGGTCCAGATCTTGGTGCCGTTGATGACGTAGTCGTCGCCGTCGCGCACCGCGCGGGTCTTCAGCGAAGAGAGATCGGAGCCGGAGCCCGGCTCGGAATAGCCCTGGCACCAATAGTCTTCGCCGGAGAGAATGCGCGGCAGGTAGAAGTTCTTCTGCTCCGCCGAGCCGAAACCGATGATGACGGGGCCGACCATCTTCACGCCCATCACGTTGACATTGGGCACCCCGGCCCGCGCACTTTCGGTCTCGAAAATCCAGCGCTGCGCCGGCGTCCAATCCGGACCGCCATGCTCGATCGGCCAGCCCGGCGCGCCCCAGCCTTGCTTGTGCAGCGTGCGCTGCCAAGCCATGCCGATATCGGGGTCGGAGAACACCGACGGCGTCAGCGCGGTCGCGCGCTTCATCTCCTCGGTGAGATTTTTCGCAATGAAGCCGCGCACCTCGCCCTGGAAGGCGCGCTCCTCGGCATTGAACGACAGGTCCATGATGCGCTCCTTGTGTCAGGCTGGCACGGTGGTGCGGCCAAGCCGGGCGTGGCGGCCATAATGGTGGGCGCTGCCGCCGAACAGCGTGTCGAACGCGACCAGCCGCTTGAAATAAGCGCCGACCTCGAGCTCCTCGGTGACGCCCATGCCGCCGTGAAGCTGGATCGACTGCTCGCCGACGAAGCGCGCGGATTTGCCGATCTTCGCCTTCGCGCCCGACGCGGCCCGCGTGCGCTCGACCGGATCGGCGTCGACCTTCAGCGCGGCGCGCAACGCTATCGAGCGCGCTTCGTCCACCTGCACCGCCATGTCGGCGAGGCGGTGGCGGATCACCTGGTTGGCCGAGAGAGGCCGGCCGAATTGCTTTCGGATTTTTGTGTACTCCAGCGTGGTGTCCAGCAGCACCTGCATGATGCCGACGGCCTCGGCGCCAAGCGCAGCCATGGCGCGGTCAACAGCCCATTCGATGGCCGCCAGTGCGTCATGCCCGTTGCCGAGCAGGGCATCCTCCGGCAGTTGCACGTCCGATAGCTCGATGTTGCAGGCCCGCCCGCCGCCGAGGCGCTCGTAGTCGCTGATGGCGAGGCTCGGCGTCGTCGCCGGCACCAGGAAAAGGCCGATGCGGCCCGACGGTCCCTGATGATCATGGATATGCGCGGAGACGATGATCTCGTCGGCGGCATGACCGTCGAGCACGGCAATCTTGCTGCCGGCAAGGCGCCAGCCTTGCGCCGTCTTGTGGGCGGTGGTTGCAACATTGGCAAGATCGAACCGCGCCGCGCGCTCGGAATGCGCGAACGCGAGTTTCAACGATCCATCCGCGATCTTCGGCAGGATGGCCTGCTTCTGCGTCGTGCCGCCGCATCGCTCGATCAACGCAGCGCCAAGCACGACCGTTGCGATATACGGCTCCGACACCAGCCCGCGGCCGAAGGCGTCCATCAAAATGCCGATCTCGACCGCGCCGCCGCCAAGCCCGCCAAATTCCTCCGCGATCGGTAATGCCAGCCAGCCGAGTTCGGCGAATTGCGTCCACATCGCCGGGCTGAAGCCGAGCGGGTCGTTCGCCATCTTGCGGCGGTGATCGGCATCGTAGCTTTCGGCCACGAAGCGCTCCGCGCTTTCGCGCAGCAGCCGTTGCTCGTCGGTGAGATTGAGATCCATCCTGTCTACTCCGCGGCTGCCGGCGGCTTGCGCACGGAGGGGTGCAGGCCGGATGGATCGACCACCATGCCGAATTCCTGAAGATTATGCGCGTGGCAGAGCTGATGCAGCGCAAAGGCCTGGTCGATCGCGGCCGGCTGGCCCATCACGTCAACCGAGCGGTTCACGGCTTCCTTGGTCAGCTTCAGCGCAAAGGACGGTTTTGACGCGATTTTGCGCGCCAGCGCGAGCACGACGGATGAAAGCTCTGCGCGCGGCACGACTCGGTTGACCATGCCGAGTTGATGCGCCTCCTGCGCGCTCCAGCTGTCTGCGGTGAACAGGAATTCCTTGGCCTTGCGCGGGCCGAGCTCCCAAGGGTGCACGAACCATTCGACGCCGCAAACGCCCATGGTGACCACGGGATCGCAGAACTGCGCATCGTCGCTGGCGACGATGAGATCGCAGGCCCAGGCCAGCATCAGGCCGCCGGCGATGCACTTGCCGTGCACCTCGGCAATGGTCGGCTTGGCGAGGTTGCGCCAGCGCCGCGTGATCTGGAGATAGATTTCCTGCTCGCGCGCGAAGCGGCCATGAGCGTTTGCTTCGGCGAAACCGCCCCAATTCCCGATCGGCGGAAAATCCACGCCGGCTTCATTCTTGCTGCCGGGCCGCAAATCATGGCCCGAGGAGAAGTGCGGACCGTTGCCGGCGAGAATGATCACCTTGACCGAATCCTCCTGCACCGCCTCATCGAAAGCGGCGTTGAGATCGTAGGTCATTTGCAGGTTCTGCGCGTTGCGCGCGTCGGGCCGGTTCATCACGATCCGGGCAATCGCCGGCTCCGGCCTCTCCACGAGGATGGTCTCGAACGAACTCATCGCGTTCCCCTGGCGTTCCCGACCCGGTATTATTGTTCCCTCAAGTTGACTATTACAGCCGGGATTAAGCAAGAGGCTTGCGTACATCGGCTGCATTTCGCGGCCTCGGCCCGGACGCAAGATGTCTGGCATCTCGCGCGCGCAATCTGGTAGCTTGCACCCGATTCCACCGGGAGAAATTTGATGCGCAAGATCCTGACCGTACTGGCGGCGCTGGCCTCGTTGAGCCTCACCAATTGCGGCTACAACGCGATCCAGAGCGAGGACGAGCAGATCAAGGCCAACTGGTCCGAGGTCGTGAACCAGTATCAGCGCCGCGCCGATCTCGTGCCCAATCTCGTCAACTCGGTGAAGGGTTTTGCGCAGCAGGAGAAGGACGTGCTGCTCGGCGTCACCAATGCCCGCGCCAAGGTCGGCAGCATCCAGGCGACGCCCGAGGTGCTGAACGATCCCGCCGCATTCCAGAAATTCCAGGCCGCCCAGGGCGAGCTCTCCGGCGCGCTGTCGCGGCTGCTCGTGGTCACCGAGAACTACCCGCAGCTCAAGTCGGATGCGCTGTTCAAGGATTTGATGTCGCAGCTCGAAGGCACCGAGAACCGCATCACCGTGGCGCGCAACCGCTACATCAAGGCGGTCCAGGACTATAACGTCACCATCCGGTCGTTCCCGAGCAACGTCACCGCGATGATGTTCGGCTACAAGGAGAAGCCGAACTTCACGGTCGGGAACGAGAAGGAAATCTCGACCGCGCCGAAGGTCGATTTCAATCCGGCGCCCGCGCCGTCGAAGTAAGTGCCTTCGACTCCGATGCATACCCCACCCACCACTGTCATTCCCCGCGAAGGCGGGGAATCCAGTACGCCGCGGCTTCACCGTATCCCGCTGGCGTCTCTGGAATACTGGATCGCCCGGTCAAGCCGGGCGATGACAGCCCATGTGTGGCGAGCGATAGTCGCTGTCGCATTCTCATTCCTCCTCACCTTTGCGCTTCCCGCCTCGGCCGATGTCGCGATACCCCAACTCACCGGCCGCGTGGTCGATCAGACCGGCACGCTCTCCAGCGGTGACATCGCCGCGTTGTCGCAAAAGCTGCAGGACTTCGAGACGCGCAAGGGCAGCCAGGTCGCAGTCCTGATCGTACCGACGACGGATCCGGAGACGATCGAGCAATTCGCGATCCGCGTTGCGGAGGCCTGGAAGATCGGGCGCAAGAAGGTCGATGACGGCGCCATCCTCGTCGTGGCCAAGAACGACCGGCATTTGCGCATCGAGGTCGGTTACGGCCTCGAGGGCGCGCTCACCGACGTCACGTCGCGGCGCATCATCGATGAAGCCATCACGCCGAAATTCAGGAGCGGTGATTTCGCCGGCGGCATCACGGCAGGCGTCGATCGCATGATCCGCGTCATCGACGGCGAGCCGCTGCCGACGCCCTCGCGCAGCGTGAATTTCGGCGATTGGAACGACGTCGAGCCGCTTTTTTACTTCCTGCTGTTCGGCCCGCTGGTGATCGGCGGCATCCTGCGCTCCATATTCGGGCGGCTGTTCGGTTCGGGAATAACGGGAGCGATCGTTGGTGTCCTCGCCTGGTTCGTGATCGGCTCCGCGGTCGTTGGACTGGGCGTCGGTGTGCTCGGCGCTGTCCTGACGTTTATCGCCGATCTGTTTGGGGCGGGATCGGGCACGGGGTCGTCGCGTCGCGGCTCGTGGTCGAGCGGCCCGTCATCCGGCGGCTGGAGCAGCGGGTCGTCGTCGAGTGGCGGCTTCAGTGGCGGTGGCGGCAGTTTTGGCGGCGGCGGCGCCTCGGGGAGCTGGTAGGTCATGAGCATCAAGCGCATCACCCGGCATCTGCTCCAGCATCATTGGCGTGCCAAGCAGGTGTTTCCTAAGGGCGCGCTCGACCGCATCGAGCAGGCGATCAAGCGCGGCGAAGCCAGCCATTCCGGTCAGGTCCGGTTCGTGGTCGAAGGCGCGCTCGACGGCGGTCCGCTGTTTCGCAACCAGCCGGCGCGCGAGCGCGCGCTCGACGTGTTCTCGCAACTGCGCATCTGGGACACCGCGCACAACAACGGCGTCCTGATCTATCTGCTGCTCGCCGACCGCGATGTCGAGATCATCGCCGACCGCGGTATCGATGCGAAGGTTGGCGCCGAGGGCTGGGAGAGCATCTGCCGCGCGATGGAAGCCGAGTTCGCCTCGGGGCAATTCGAACGCGGCGTGATCGACGGCATCGAGGCGGTGTCCCGCGAGCTGGCAAGGCATTTCCCGCCGCAGGGCCCGCATGCGAACGAGCTGCCGGATGCGCCGGTGGTGATGTAGTCCCGGCTGATAGCCCACACTCCGTCATTGCGAGCGCAGCGAAGCAATCCAGATTGTCTCCGCGGTGGGACTCTGGATTGCTTCGCTGTGCTCGCAATGACGATGTTGAAGCGCCGTGCTTCTTTCGCAAAGAGGCACACGCAGCCGCACGTCCCTTAATCGTCCAGCTTGTTCAGATCCCGCACCGACTGCATGATCGGCTCGAAGTTCGAGCGCGCATCCAGCGCTTCGAACAATTGTGCGGTGTCCTCCAGCAAGCCGTGCGACCGCGCAATGGCGATACGCACGTCTTCCTGTGGCGCGTCCGATAGCCGGCCGTGGCCTGAAAGCAGGATCCTCGCGTTCAATCCCTTCAGCCGCTCCAGCGACTCGATGTAGTCGGCGATGCTGCCGGAGCCGAACACGCCGCCCATCACGCCGCCGGGCATGAGCGTATCGGCGGCGAACAACAGCCCCTTGTCCTGATCGAACAGCGTGATGCAGGCCGAGGTGTGGCCGGGCGTGTGCATCACGTTGAGACGGAAATTGCCGAGGTCGATCAGATTGCCTTCCTCGAGCCAGATGTCGATATTAACAGGCACGTTCGGCTCGTTGAACATCTTTCGCAGCATCGAGAAGTCGTCGCGCAGCATGATCTTGTTGGCGGCGAGGCGATGGGCGGCGACGAAGGTGCGGCGCTCGTTGAAGTGCCAGGCTGCGCCGATGTGGTCGAGATGCTCGTGGCTGAGCACCACCATGTCGATCTTCTCCGGCGGGCAGCCGACGAAGTTCAGGCATTCGACCATCGCCGCATAGTTCGAGGATAGCCCGGTATCGATCAGGATGGTTCGCGCCGAGCCGCGCACGAGATAGACGTTGGCGGCGCGATTGGAGAAACGGATCTGGTAGACGTCGTCCGCCGCCTGGATCAGCGAGCAGGTGTCGTTCTTCATCAGGACCGGAAAGGCCGTCGGCTTGCCGTCGCTCATGATTGGGCCGCCCGGTAGCTGACCGCGTTGGCGGCGCGCAGGCGCTTCGACAGCGCGTCCATTACCATCAGCGCAAACGCCGGCTGCTGGCTGACGAGATAGACGAAGCGGGCGTGGTTGACCCTCATCACCTTGGTGTTCGGCGCC
Organism: Bradyrhizobium sp. MI1.10; assembly: GCF_055811035.1. Taxonomy (NCBI): domain Bacteria; kingdom Pseudomonadati; phylum Pseudomonadota; class Alphaproteobacteria; order Hyphomicrobiales; family Nitrobacteraceae; genus Bradyrhizobium; species Bradyrhizobium sp. MI1.10. Next base: position 47,247 of record NZ_JBVVPN010000028.1, on the reverse strand, counting down.
GCCGCGATCGCGGTCGCCGAACGTGCGGAGCCGTCGATCACGGCCATCTCGCCGAAGAATTCGCCCTTGCCGAGTTTGATGATGCTGGTCTTGCTGGCGCCGCTGAATTTGGCGATCTCGACCTCCCCGTCGAGGACAACGTACAGCTCGCGGCCGGTCGAGCCCTCCTCGAAGATGATGTCATCGACGCCAAACTCGTTGATGCACTTCTCGATCGTCATGACACCCCCCAAGGGCCTTCTGCAGCCGTTCTGGCTGACAGGCAGTCATGTTAGCGGGGTAACAGGGGCGGGCAACAGCCTGTTCGGCGAGAGCGTGGCCTACCGCAGGGCAGCATCGGCTGACAATTTGTTGCACAGCGCCACACCGGTTCCACTTTCCCGGCCCAATTCGGCCCCGGATGAATTCCTAAAATTTTGGTAAGCGGGTCCGCAGGTAAGGAATTCGCAAGCAATGAAAGTTACCAAAAGGTCAACCGAGACTGGAGTATTTGAGCCGTGAGCGAACCAATGCCCGAGCAGGCCGCCCAGGATACTGACGTCGTCGAAGCCGCAGCGGCCGTGCCGCAGGCTATCGAGGCTGCTGGGATCGAGGCCCCCTCGATTGCCCCCGACCACGAGACGCCGCCCAAACCCGACCTGGCCAAGGTCGAGCCCCCAAAAATCGAGGCATCGAGGATCGAGACGCCGAAGTTCGAAGCCAAAGCCGAGACCAAGCCTGAAACCAAGTCCGAGCCAAAGCCCGGCAAGCTCATCGTCATGGCACCCGCGGAGCGGTCCTGGGACCGCGAGGAGTTCGCGCCGCATGTGAAGGCGGACGAGCCGCGCGAGACCGGCGGCAAGCGCCGCCTGTCGGCGATGGCCGCGGTGGTGGCGATTGCGGCCAGTGTCGGCGCCATCAGCGGCGCGCTCGCGACCGCAGGGATGATGCACTTCGCAAGCCCCGCGCCGGCACAGGTTGCCGACACCAGCGCGCTGGAATCCTCGGTCGCCCGGATCGATGCCGATGTCGTCGCGCTCAAGGCCAACGTCGAGCACACGTCCAAGACCGGCCTCGGCCAGTTCAACCGCACCAACGACCGCCTCGACAAGCTCGAGAAGGCGCAGGCCGAGCCGATGGCCAAAATCGCGAAGCTGTCCGAGACCGTCGACAAGCTCCGTGCCACCCCGCCCGCGGCGCCCGTCCAGGCCGCAGCCGCCGTGCCGGCCCGTGAGACCACCGGCTCGATCGCACCGGCGCAGGTTGCGACCGCGGCAGCTGCGCCAGTTCCCGCCGCACCCAAGACCGAAATCGGCCGGCTGCCGACGGTCGAAGGCTGGGTGCTGCGCGACGTCTCCAACGGCGGCGCACTGGTCGAGGGTCGCAATGGCCTCTACGAGGTCTATGCCGGCGACCCCATCCCCGGCGTTGGCCGTGTCGATGCGATCCGCCGTCAGGACGGCCGCTGGGTGGTCGTCACCAGCAAAGGGCTGATCGTCGCGCGCTGAGCGGCTCATCATCCGACTTTCGAAGAGGCGCTTCACCACGATGTGAAGCGCCTTTTTGCTTGAATAGCCGTCCCTGCGCGGTGTTACCTGAGGCATGAGCCGCGCCTTGCGAATTCTCGTTGCCGCCGCCGTATTTTTCGGCGGCATCGTATCGTTGTTGGCCGCGGAGAACGCGCAGCTGGCACGCGGCACGGCGATCACCGATCCCGATCTCCTGCGCGAGCTCGACCAGCACGACGCACTCACGATCTCGCGCCTGTTGTGGCCGGAGCGGAACGCGAACTTTCCGCTGACGACCGATCTGATGTTTTCGTGGTTGTCGCAGCTCAAGGAGATTCCTCCCGCGATCGAAGCGGAGATCGACCGCTACGTCGCGCGGCAGAAGGCGGCATATCCGACCGAGACCATCGGCGTCGGCGAGGGCTTTGACGTGCAATTGTTCGATCGGTCCAATCTGAAATCCCGCGACACCCGTTTCGTGCTGGCCGGCATCGTCAACCGCATGGACCGGGCCTATGTCTCGGAGGACTCCTGCGGCGAGATCAGGCTGATCTATCGTCTCGCGCGTTTCGAGACAAAACCGGATGGCGGCAGGACAGCCACGCGGCTGCCGATGACGCTCAATCTGGTGATGAAGGCGCGCGACGCGCGCCAGATGGACGGGAACGGCAAGCCGATCACCTGCGCCGAGGTCGCGCGACGCTGGCTCGGCAATGGCGACTGGCAGGGGCTGATCGGCAGCGACTTCTTCCCTTACGATGCGATGCTCGATCGCATCGAGACCAATGTTCAGATATCGGTTGCGGCGAAATCGGCGCTGCACGATTTCCGCTCCGACTATCTGCTCAAGGTGTTCAAGTACGACGCCGTCTCGAAGATGTTCGAGGAATCGACGCTGGAGAACCAGATCGACCGTGACCGCATCCTCACGGACGACGCGCTCCGGCGCGACTTCAGGGATTGGCTGCTCGCGCCCGATCATCTTCGCGACTTCGATCGCGGCACGGTGCTGATCCCGGAAAAGTTCCTGGCCAAGGCTGCGGTGGTGCCGACGCCCGCCGGCCTCGATGCGTCTCCGTTGCAGCCGGAGTTCGGGATGATGCAGGGGGAGGGCAACGGAGAGGGGCAAGGCGAGCCGGTCTTCTCCGACAGCGACGTGGTCGGTGCGTTGAAGCAAGCGGCCGCGCGCGGCGACATGCAGAACGTCCGCTCGGTCGCGGGCTTCCAGCGCCGCCTCAACGACGTCACCTGTGCCGGCTGCCACCAGACCCGCGGCATCGGCGGCTTTCACTTCCCGGGCGTCGATTGGCTTGCGGACAAGCCCTCCAATGCCACCATCGTGCCGGCCTCGCCGCATTTTCTTGGCGACCAGATCCGCCGCCGCGACATCCTGACCGCGATGGCCGCGGGCAAACGTCCTGATTTCTCACGCGGATTTGCCAGCCGGCCGCAGACCCGCGGCAGCACTGAGCTGGCGGGGACCGAATATCAGGACGGCTGGGGCGCGCATTGTTCCCTGGAAAATGCAGGATCGGGATCGGCCGACAAGAGTTTTACGTCATGGAGCTGTGCTAAAGGGCTGACCTGTCAGGCTGCCGCGGCCTCGCGCCGCATCGGCATGTGCTTCATCAAGACGCGTTAAGCCCACAAGCGATTTGGATGAGCCCATGACGAATACGAGCGAAGCCAACAAGGAGCGCAATCGCGAGATCGCGCAGAATGAAGAGGCCAAGCAGGTTACCGGCAGCATCCGCGTCAGCACCTGGGCGGTCGCGGTCGTCGTCATCATCGGCGGAATCCTGTTCACGCTCGGCTGGCTCGCGCTGAAGTAGTCGGCGCCCTCACTTCGCGTAGTTCGTCATGCGCTTGCCGGGCAGCAGCTCGTAGGCCGGCTTCCACCCGGGCAGTGCGGCCATGCGGCCAAGCCAGGCCTGGATGGCGGGATAGCTTTCCGCGAAATCGAAGCCGTGCTCGTCGCTCGGATAGTGCAGATAGGCCATCATCGAGATATCGGCGACGGTCGGCCTGATGCCGATCGCAAATTGATTGTGCTGCAGATGGCCGTCGAGAATGCCGAGAAAATCCTCGAGCCGCCGGCGGAAATGTTTCAGCACTTGCGGATCGTTGCTTTGCGTGAAGGCGCGCATGAAGCGGTAGGTCGCCATGTAGCCGGTGAGCTTCTGGTTGTCCCAGAACAGCCAGCGCAGCAGCTCGAACTTTTCCCCCTCGGTCTCGGCACCGAAACGCCCGTACTGCTCGGCAAGCTTGAGCAGGAGAGGCGCGGTCTGCGTCATCTTCACACCGTCGATCTCGAGCACAGGAATTTCGCCCATCTCGTTCACGCTCTTGCGCCATTCCGGCGTGCGCGTGACGCCGCCGCCAAAGTCGGTCCAGACCGGCTCGAACCCCTCGCCGCAAAGCGTCAGCATCAGCGCCAGCTTGTAGCTGTTGCCGGATTCGGGGAAGTAGTGCAGGCGGTAGCTGGGCATGGGACCTCGCGATTGCTTTGCCAATTGTTATACCGCGATCTCCCGACGTCGTCATTGCGAGCGTAGCGAAGCAATCCAGCAATGCATCCGCGGCGGGATTCTGGATTGCTTTGCTGCGCTCGCAATGACGGGGTTATGGCAGCGTATCGCCTTACCCCACCGCCCCCTGCGACCGCAGCCGCTTGATCGCCGCCTCGTCGTATCCCGCGCCACGCAAAATCTCGTCACTGTGCTCGCCGACGCCGGGCGGCTTGCGCGGCTGCACTTTCTTGGCGCCGTCGATCCAGATCGGGCTTGAGATGGTGAGCATGGTGTCGTTCTCGAACGGCACCAGCACCTCGTTGTCGAGCATCTGCTTGTCGTTCGGGATGTCGTCCAAAATGCCGACGATGCCGAACACCAGTCCGTTGCCGTCGAGGATCTTGCGCCATTCGGCGAGATCCCTGGTTGCAAAGGTCTCGTCGAAGATCTTGATCAGCTCGACGGAGCGGGCGTGGCGGTCGGGTTTGGTAGCGAAACGCGGATCGGTGATGAGGTCTTCGCGGCCAAGACACCTGGCCAGCGTCGGAAACTGCTTCTCCTCGCTCAGCAGCGACAGGATCAGCCAGCGGCCGTCCTTGCACTGGTAGTGGTTGGCGACCGCGTTCAACGCGCGTTCGCGCGGCCGCCGCTCGGCAAACTTGGCGCCGCAGAGCTTTGCCTGCGCCAGCACGCTCGCAGCCCACACGCCGTTCGCCATCAAATTGGAGGCGACATGCGAGCCCTTGCCGGTCTTCTCGCGCTGGTACAGCGCGGTGACGATGGCGCCGTAGAATGCCATCGCGCAAGGATGGTCGCCCATGCCGGCGACCGAGCGGGCCGGCGTCGTGTCGGTGTCGGCGCGGACGAGGTCCATCAGGCCGGAGCGCGCCCAATAGGCGTTGCTGTCGAAGCCGGGCTTGTTGGCCTCTTCGCCTTTTTCGCCATAGCCGGTGAAGGAGGCGTAGATCAGCCGGTCGTTGAGATGGGCGAGGTGGTCGTAGGTGATGCCGAGTTTGGTGCGCACCGGCGGCGGCATGTTGGTGATGAAGACATCGGCCTCTTCCACCAGCTTGTAGAGCACGGCCTGCGCTTCCGGCTTGGCGAGGTCGAGCGCGATGCTCTTCTTGTTGCGGGCCTCCAGCAGCCAGGCGAAATTGTGCTCACTGGTCGGATATCCCGGAATGTTGGGCAGGTTGCGGTAGGGATCGCCTGCGCCGGGCGGTTCGATCTTGACCACATCGGCGCCGAAATCCGACAGCACGGTCGCGGCGGCTGGTGCTGCGATGAAACTCGCGCAATCCAGCACCTTGAGCCCTGCAAAAATGCCATTTTCCATCGCCGCGTTGCTCCCTCGCTCGTGTTGTTTCCCGCGCGCTGGAATTGGCGAGGGCCACGTCAGGGGCAGCATTAGACCGATGTTTCGGCGGGATGCAACGCTCCTCGCCGCGGCTCACTCATCCCCTGCGAGCAGGGCAGCGTTGCCGCCGGCTGCTGCGGTGTTGATCGTCACGGTCTGCTCGGTCGCAAAGCGCGCGAGGTAGTGCGGGCCGCCGGCTTTCGGGCCGGTTCCGGACAGGCCGTTGCCGCCGAACGGCTGCACGCCGACGACAGCGCCGATCATGTTGCGATTGACGTAGATGTTGCCGATCTGGACGCGGTCGACGATCGCCTCGATGGTGTCGTCGATGCGGGAATGGATGCCGAGCGTCAGACCGTAGCCGGTGCGCTCGATGGCTTGCAGGACGCGTTCGAGATGTTCCGCACGATAGCGCGCAACGTGGAGGATCGGGCCGAACACCTCCGAGGTCAGCTGGCCGGCATCGCCAAGCTCGAAAATATGCGGCGCCACGAAGCAGCCCTCCGGCGCGGTGCCGGCAAAGTGCAGCCGTGCCTCTCTCTTCATCCGTGCGATATGTGCATCGAGGCGCTGCTTGGCCTCGCAATCGATCACCGGACCGATATGGGTCGCGACGTCGCTCGCGTCACCGATCTTCAACTCGCGCGCCGCGCCCGCGATCATCTCGATCATGCGGTCGGCGACGTCCTCCTGCACGAACAGCAGCCGCAGCGCCGAGCAGCGCTGGCCGGCGGAACGAAACGCCGAGGTGACGACATCGTCTGCGACCTGCTCGGGCAACGCAGTCGCATCCGCGATCATGGTGTTGATGCCGCCGGTCTCCGCGATCAGCGGCACGATCGGCCCGTCCTTGGCCGCCAGCGCCCGATTGATGCTGCGCGCGACCTCGGTCGAGCCGGTGAAGACGATTCCGGCGATACCGGGGTGCGCCGTCAGCGCGGCGCCGACGCGGCCGTCGCCGGCGACGAGATGCAGCGCGCTTGCGGGGATGCCGGCCTCGTGCAGCAGCCGCACCGCCTCGACCGCAATGCGCGGGGTCTGCTCTGCGGGCTTGGCCACCACGCTGTTGCCGGCCATCAGCGTCGCCGTGACCTGGCCGAGGAAGATCGCCAACGGAAAATTCCATGGCGAGATCGCCACGAAGACGCCACGGCCGCGCATGGCCAGCGCGTTGCTCTCGCCGGTCGGCCCCGGCATCGCCACATCGTTGCCGAACAGCTTGCGGCCCTGCGCGGCGTAATAGCGGCAGAAATCGGCGGCCTCGCGCAGCTCCGACAGCGCATCGTCGAGCGTCTTGCCGCCCTCGCGTTGCAGCAGCGCGATGAAATGGGGCGCGCGGTTCTCCAGAAGATGCGCGGCCTGCTCCAGCGCCGCCGCGCGCGTGGCTGCGGGTGTCCGGCTCCAGGCGGCAAAGCCGGCGCGCGCTGCAGCCACTGCCGCATTGGCGTGATCCGGCGTTGCGTTCGCGATCGGCTTGAGGTCGATCGTCTCGGCTTTGACATCCGTCAGCAACCGGTCGAGCGCGGCGCGCGCGCCGAATTCGACGCCGCGCGAATTCCGCCGCTCCGGCGCGAACAGATCGCGTGGCAGCGGAATTTTCGGATGGGCCGCCTGCTGCGGCCGGACGATGGCATCCGCCGGACGTTGCAACAGCGCCGTAACAGGCACGCGGTAGTCAGCCGCCTGCGCCACGAAGGAGGAGTTGGCACCGTTCTCCAACAGTCGCCGCACCAGATAAGCGAGCAGGTCGCGATGGCTGCCGACCGGGGCGTAGGTGCGGTAGGCGATCTCGGGGCGGTCCTTGGCGAGCTGCTCGTAGAGTGCCTCGCCCATGCCATGCAGGCGTTGGAATTCGAAGCCGCCGTTGGCGCCGGCAAGCTCCAGCACCGTCGCGACGCTCAGCGCGTTGTGGGTGGCGAATTGCGGGAAGATGCGTGGCCGCAGACTCAAGAGCTTTTGAGCGCAGGCAACGTAGTTCAGATCCGTCATCGCCTTGCGGGTGAACACGGGATAGCCGGCGAGCCCGCGCTCCTGTGCGCGCTTGATCTCGGTGTCCCAATAGGCGCCCTTGACCAGCCGCACCATCAGCTTGCGGTCATGCGCGCAGGCGAGCGCATCGACATAGTCGATCACGTCGCCGGCGCGCTTCTGATAGGCCTGGATCGCGAGGCCAAATCCGTCCCAACCGGCAAGCGAGGGATCGGCGAGCGTTGCCGCGATCACGTCGAGGGACAACTCCAGACGATCGGCTTCCTCGGCATCGACGGTGAAATTGAGGTGATGGGCCTTGGCTCGCTGTGCGAGGTCCAGCAGTTGCGGCACCAGCTCGGCCATCACGCGGTCGCGGCTGATCGCCTCGAAGCGCGGATGCAGCGCCGAGAGCTTGACGGAGATGCCGGGCCGATCGGGCAGGGGATGGCGACCCGCCGCCTTGCCGATGGTCAGAATCGCGCTCGCATAGGCCTCGAAATAGCGCTTGGCGTCAGTGGCCGTGCGGGCGCCTTCGCCGAGCATGTCGAAGGAATAGCGCGCCCTCTCGCCGGAGCGCGGCCGGGCCCGCTCCAGGGCCTGCTCGATCGTCTCCCCCAGCACGAAATGATTGCCCATCAGCCGCATCGCCTGGCGCGTGGCGGTGCGCACGGCCGGTGCGCCCAGCCGCTTCACCAGTCGGCCGATGGTGCCGTCGGGCGTCTCGCCGGGCTGGATCACCCGCGCCGAGAGGCCCAAGGCCCAGGCCGAGGCATTGACCAGGAAGGCCGTGGACTTGGTCTCGTGGTGGATGAAGTCGCCCTCGCCGAGCTTGTCCTCGATGAACTGGTCGGCAGTGCGCGCGTCCGGCACGCGCAGCAGCGCCTCGGCCAGCACCATCAAAGCAAGCCCCTCCTTGGTCGAGAGCGCGAACTCCCGCAGCATGTCCTCGACTCCACCGAGCCGGTCGTCGCGCTTGCGGATGGCTTCGATCAGCCGTGTCGCGGTGCGATCGATCCTCGCCTCCTGCGGCGGGCCGAGATGCGCAGACGGCAAAAGGCGCGCGGCGATATCGGCATCATCGGGCGCGTAGGCGGCGGAGAAGAGAGGCGGAATGTTCGGCATGGCGTGTCCTGTGGCTTCAATCCAGGATAATGCCCGCAATACCTTAGCTCGATAGACAATTTAGCTGATTTGGCTTAGGAAATTAAGCCTCATAGCCATTTGGCCTCATAAAGTATGGAATTAGATCGAACCGACCGGAAAATCCTCTCGATTTTGCAGCAGGACGGGCGAATCGCCAATGTCGAGCTCGCGGAACGCATCGGGCTATCGCCCACCTCGATCGGCGAACGGCTGAAGCGTTTGCAGCGAGAGGGCTTTATCGAGGGCTATGGCGCGCGGCTCAACCCGCACCGGCTCGGCCTCGGGCTCCTGGTGTTCGTCGAAGTGCTGCTCGATAAGACCACGCCCGACAATTTCGAGCGTTTTGCCCGCGCGGTGAAGCTCGCGCCCGAGGTGCTGGAGTGTCACATGGTTGCCGGCGGCTTCGACTATCTTGTGAAGGCGCGGCTGGCAGACATGACCGCGTATCGGCGCTTCCTCGGCGAGACCTTGCTGTCGATGCCCGGCGTGCGCGAAACGCGAACCTATGCGGTGATGGAAGAGATCAAGCGCGACGCACCGTTGCCGGTGGACTAACGAAGTGCCGTCGCGATTGTCATTGCTGTGGCGTCGAACGGGCGGTCTTCGCGGGACAAATAGTTCTCCGTGTGCAATCGCAACGCCTGTCGTCGAATGCACTGACCGTCTTCTGAAATTTCTTGGCCCGGCTCCCGGATCGATCCGGGAGTTAGCAAAGGCCGGCGGGCTTATACTTTGAGGTTCTCTGCGGAGCTTTTGCCTCGGTTTGCGATCTCTTCATATTCCACCGTCTGTCCTTCGTTCAGGGACGACAGACCGGCTTTCTGCACTGCCGAGATATGCACGAACACATCCTTGCCGCCCGACGCAGGCTGGATAAATCCATAACCCTTCGTCGGGTTGAACCACTTGACCGTACCTTTAGCCATCACGACTTCTCCGCGGGTCTTCCTCCGAGATCTCGAACCGCCAGTCCCCGCCAACCGGCCGGTTCGGTCCTAATACGATACGCGGAATGTGGCTGGCTTGGTAGCTCAAACCACATCGGCATTTCGCCGAATTCCGCTCAACTTCGCAGCGTTTTTGCCGGATTTGCCCGTTTCGCGGTCACTTGGTCCGCGCGCCGCGCGCCATCCGTCAATAAGTCGCGGCCAGATAATCGACGATCTTGCCGACATCGGCATCGTCGATCGGGGCGCCATAGACCTTGATCATCTTGGTCACCTCGGCCTGCCAGAAAGCTTTCTTGTCCTTCATCGGCGGCTGCGTGTTGATGTAGTCGGCGGAGTGGCAGGCGCTGCAATTGCCCTGCACGACTTCGAGATTGGGGCCGGGCTTGAACGCCGCGACCTCATCGGGGGTCTTGTAATTGACCGGTGCCGCAAGTGCCGAACCCACCACGGCGGCGAGGGCGAGCGTGATGGCGAGGAAAACGGTGCGCTGCATGATCATTCCCCTCAAGCCACGGTGACGCGGACGGTTTCGACGACGTTGCGCAAGTAACCCGCCGGATTCCAGCGCGGCGTATCCGGCTGGGTTTCGCCGCCATTGCCGGTGGCGCGCACCTTGAGCTCGTGAGAGCCCGCCGCGAGCTTCACCGGCAGCGTCCATTCACGGAACGAGTATTTGCCAAGGTCCTTGCCGAGCTTGGCGTTGGTCCAGGTCTTGCCACCGTCGGTGGAGACCGCGACCTCCTTGATACCCTTGCCGCCGTCGAAGGCGATGCCGCGCAGCGTCGTGCCGCCTGCTTTCAGCTTGGCGCCGTCGGGGACGCTGGTGATGAAGGAACGGATCGTGAAGCGGTTGATCGGGATCGTCGCCTTCGGCGCGGTGCCCGGCTCGACCGCATTGTTCGGGGTGTCCGGAATGCGATAGGCCGACTTCATCCAGAAGCCGTCATAGACATTGTCGACGACGGTGATCTCGTTGACGTGCTTGACCCAGTAGGTGCCGAAATAGCCGGGCACGATCAGGCGCAGCGGAAAGCCGTTGAGGAACGGCAGGTCCTCGCCGTTCATGCCATAGGCCAGCATCACCTCGCCGTCGTTGGCGTGATCGATATCGAGCGCCTTGACGAAATCGGGCGTCTTGTCGCTGACCGGACCGTCCATGCCGTTGAAGGTGACCTGCTTGGCGCCGCTCTGCACGCCCGCCATCGCCAGCACGGCCTTCAGCGGCACGCCGCGCCATCGCGCATTGCCCATCGCCCCGTTGGCGAGCTGGCCGCCGGCGACGCGCGGATCCAGGAAGCCGCGGCTGTTGCCGGAGCACTGGTTGACGGCGACGATCTCGGTCGCCTTCATCTTCCGGATGTCCTTCAGCGACAGCTTGAGCGGCTTGTCGACCTTGCCCTTGACCTCGAGCGTGAACTTGTCGGGGTCGAGATTGTAGGGCAGGTCGGAAAGGTGATAGCGCACGAAGAATGCGTTATTCGGCGTGATCGGGCCGTCGTTGAAGACCGCGAACGGCGTCTCGAGCTGCGGCGGGCGGCTGGTCAGGCCGATCATCGGCCGCTTCTGCGGATATTTCACCAAGGGCCGTTCGCCATTGGCGAAGGGCAGGGTGACAGTGTCGAGTGCCAGCGCCTTGGCCGGGTTCAGTGCAGTCGCAACAGCGGCAAGGCCCGCTCCTTTGAGCAGGTCGCGTCGATCGAACATGTGGTCTCCTCCCGGAGCTTTTCGTTGATCGCGGTCATCACCGCAATCTCGCGCTCATGTGTCGCAACGACTCAGTTGAAGTCAATTCGTGCTTTCGCAGCAGGCCCATGCCGTTGCGTTGCAGCAAGCCGGTGTTACGCCGCGATGTTTTTCGTTGGATAACTCGATCTCGACGCAGGCTCGGTGCACCTCGCCCGCTTGCGGGAGAGGTCGCGCCGAAGGCGCGGGTGAGGGTTCTCTCCTCTGGGGGATTCTCGATTGCGGAGACACCCTCTCCCCAACCCTCTCCCGCAAGCGGGAGAGGGAGAGCACCGCCTTCGTGGCTGCCTCACGCCGCGACGCGTTCGCCGTGGTCAACGAGCGCCGACAGCTCCCTGGCGTCCGCGACGACGCGCACGGCCATGGGTTCGTCGCGGCCGCGGATCGCGACCTCCTGCTGCGGCAGCGCATCGTCGGCAAGGCCGGCGGTGCGGCGGACTTCCTCTGAGACGATCGCTTCGCAGGCCAGCGTCTTGGTCATGTCCTGGAGGCGGGCTGCGACGTTGACGGCATCGCCCAGCGCTGTGAAGACGATGTGATCGCGATAGCCGATGTCGCCGATGATGACTTCGCCGCCGTGGATGCCGATGCCGAAGCGGATCGGCTGGCGCAGATCATGGCTCAGGAGCTCGTTGAGCTCGTCGATTTGCCTGGCGATGCCGGCGGCGGCCTTCAGCGCCTGCCGGCAAGCCTCTTGCGGATCGGCGCTCAGTCCGAACAGTGCCAGCATGCCGTCGCCCACGAATTGGTTCGGCTGGCCGCCATTCTCGATCACGGCCTGCGAGACGGCGCCGAGAAAGCGGTTGACGATGAACACGGTGTCGAACGGCAGCCGCTTCTCGGCCAGCTGCGTCGAGCCGCGCATGTCCACGAACAGACTGACGAGATAGCGCTCCTGGCCGATTCTGGCGGGCGTCGAGGCCTGTGTGTTCGCCGACAGGGTATGCGCGGTGAAGAGCTGGAAGAAGGAGAGATCCGACGTCGGCCGCAGCTGGCAGGCGAGTCTGATCGAGGGGTCACTGGTGCCGACACGGGTGAGCACGAACGCCTCGCGCTGCGACGGCTCGGGCAGGGCGCCATGATCGCCGATGATGCGGATGCGGCAGGTCGAGCAGCGGGCGCGGCCGCCGCAGACGCTGGCATGCGGCACATTGTGGCGCAGGCTCGCTTCCAGCACGGAGAGGCCTTTTGGCACCCGCACTGTCTTGCCGTTGCCGTAGGACAGCGCGATCATGCCGCCGCGCCGTTCGCGCAGGGCGCGCACGCCGCGCGCCAGCAGCGCCAAAGCGAGCAGTCCGAGATAACCGGCGGTGAGGCCACCGGTGATGCGGTCGAGCGTCGCTGCCTCGGCCGTCGTGCCGACCTGGCTGCGCGTGAGATTGTGCGTCTGCCATTCCCCGTCGTCGGCCTCGACCTCGACGCTGCGGCCACCTTGGTAGACACCCAGCAGCGACAGCGTCGGGATCAGCACAGCAGCCGCGAGCAGATAGGGGGCCGCGCGCGTGAAGAACGGTTTGAGGCGAAGCCAGAAATAGATGCCGATGCAGCCGTGCACCCAGGCGATGAGAAGCAGGACCGTCATGGTCCAGATACGGTTCGACGCGACGAAGAACAGATAGAGTTCCTGCGGATAGAGTTTTTGGTGTCCGTAAAGCGTCTGGCCGAGCCGCACCCCGATCACATGCGCCATGACCAGCGCGGGGATGCTCAAGCCCAGCACGAGCTGCAGCGGCTCGACCGTCCGCCAGCGGAACTGCCGGCGCTGATACAACGCGTAGATGCCGAGCCCCATATGCGTGAGCGCCGCCGTGTAGAACGTGATCGCAACCGGCAGGAACTGCCAGAACAGCGTGTGGTAGTAGACCCCGATCTCCATGGCATCGACCGAGATGTTGCCGAGCGCATGGTTGAGGAAATGGCTGATGACATAGGCGAACAGGATCACGCCGCAAACCAGCCGCACCTGGCGCAAGCTGACGGCGCGGGAAAGCTCGGAAAATCGTGAGGATGCGGTTGCGGCCATGATTCTGTTGTATCAGTTCATGAAGGAGAACAGCCAGCGCCGCGTTTAATTCCGGGGGTGGACAGCTTGCGGGATCACATCCGCGGTAGGGTGACGAAATCGTAGGGTGGGCAAAGGCGCCTTGGCGCCGTGCCCACCAATCGGCACTTATGGTGGGCACGTTGCGCTTTGCCCACCCTACGGTTTCCGCGTCGGGGCTGGGATCGCGACAGCGCAACAGGCCGATCCACCCCCAACATTGACTCCCCCTCCCAGGTTGGCGAAAAGCGCCGCCGTGACGACAGCTCCTGACATCACGAAGCCCCCCGCCGGCGCGGCGCGCCGGCCGCTCGTCATGGCCGCGGCGATCATCGCGGCGATGACGCTGCTGCGCATCGTCTACGCCTCGGCCATCGAGCTGCGCACGGACGAGGCCTATTACTGGACCTGGTCGCACGAGACGGCGCTCAGCTTCCTGGATCATCCCCCCGGCATCGCCTGGCTGATCCGGTTCGGCACCGCGATCTTCGGCGACACCACGCTCGGTGTGCGCTTCGGCGGCATCGTCGCCATGCTGGTGACGCAGCTCCTGCTCGCCGATATCGTCCGCCGCCTCACCCAGGACATGCGCGCCGTCGTGCTCGCGGTGCTGATGCTGGAGGCTGCGCTCTATTACGGCCTGCTGATGGCCAAGGTCGCGCCCGACGTCGCCATGATCCCGTTTGCGGTGGCGATGATGTGGTCCCTGGTGCGGCTTGCGCAGGGCGGCGATGGCCGCTGGTGGCTCGCGGCCGGCCTGTTCGCCGGCCTGGCGATGCTGTCGAAATTTACCGTGATCATGTTCGCGCCGGCCGTTGCCGCCTTTCTGCTGGTGCCGGATTGGCGCTGGCGCTGGCTGCGCAGCCCCTATCCGTATCTCGCGGTCCTGATCGCAGTCGCCGTATTCTCGCCCGTCCTGATCTGGAACGTGCAGCACGACTGGGCCGCGATCCGCTTCCAGGGCGTGCGCGCCACCACCAGCTACGGCATCTCGCTCCGCACCTTCGGCGACTACATCGGCCTGCAATTCGGATTGGTCGGCTTCGTCATGCTGCCGGTGGTGCTGACGGGGGTGGTGATGACGGCGTGGCGCGGCTATCGCACGCGCGAGCCGGTCGCGATTTTGCTGTCGACCGCGGTCCTGGTGCCGTTTCTCTATTTCCTCTCGAAATCCCTGACCCTCCGCGTCGGTGACACCTGGCCGATGTTCATGTGGCCGGTCGGTTTCGCCGCTGCCGCTATTAATCTCACCATGCTGTCGCGCGAAGGAAGATCGGCGCGGATGATCAGGTCGGCGCTGTTCTGGGTCAACACGGCGGTGGTCTCCGGCATCGCCTTTGTCGTCATCGTGTTCCTCTATTACGTCGCCGCGCCCTGGAATTTGCTCGGCAAGATCGATCCCGTCGGTGCCGAATCGGGCTACGAGCAGGTCGCCGCGCGCGCCCAGGCCGCATTGGACGAGACCGGCGCGACTTGGATCGCCACCACGGACTACCGCACCTACGCCATGATGCGCTGGCTGTTCAGGGGCCGCGTGCCCGTGATCGAGATCAACGAACGCGGCCGCTTCCAGGATTTTCGCGATCCCGGCCTGGACCGGATCAGAGACCACGCCGGCATCTATGTCGGGCGCGAGCCGGACAACCGCTCGCCGCTGTGGGATTCGATTCCAGCCAAGCGCGAGCAACTCGGTCAAGTCGAACGCCGCTGGCGCGGTCTCGTGATGGACAATTACGTGGTGGAGAAACTTTCAGGCTGGACTCCGGAGCTTTCACCACCAAAGGACTCGCCGCTCTTCCAGTGGCGCGTGCTGGCGGGAGAATTCGAGCGGCGTACGCTCGCCTAGCGAAGCGGCCTTCTTCCTTCTCCCCTTGCGGGAGAAGGTGGCGCGTGTCCAGACCGGATAGATAGGTAACACAGTAGACCAGATGGATGGGTGACAGTTCTCTGTCGGCTGGGAGGATCAGCCGATGCCTTGGAGAGAGAGCTGCGCAATGGACCAACGGGTTAACTTCATTTCGGAACAGCGAACCGGCTTGTGGACGATGACGGAGCTTTGCGAGCGTTACGAGATTAGTCGCAAGACCGGTTACAAATGGTTGGAGCGCTACCGGCTGGAAGGACCTGGAGGGCTTGGGGATCGCTCCCATGCCGCGCGGGTGCATGGGCGCGCGACGCCACGGCACATCGTGGATGCGATTGTGGGGCTGCGGCTTGAGCGGCCGAGCTGGGGGCCGCGCAAGATCGTGAGCAAGCTTGAGGCTCGTCAAGGGGATGTGGATTGGCCATCGGCCTCGACGGCCGGGGAGATTCTCAAACGGGCGGGACTGGTCGGCGACCGCAGGGTTCGGCGACGTGCGCCGCCGCGCATGAGGCAACTGACCGTTCCTCAGCATGCCAACCATGTCTGGGCGCTCGATCACAAGGGCTGGATCCGGTTGGGCGACGGCTCTCGCGTCGAACCGTTCACGGCGACCGATGGCTTCAGCCGCTATTTGATCAGCCTGGCGGCGACGGGCAGTACGCAATATGCCGAGTGCCAAGCGCCGCTGGAACGGGCGTTTCGCGAGTACGGCTTGCCGGAGATCATCCGCTCCGACAACGGCTCGCCGTTCGCCTCGACCGGGATCACCGGTCTGACCGCGCTGTCGATATGGTGGATCAAGCTTGGCATTCGCCATGAACGGATTGACCCCGGCCATCCGCAACAGAACGGCCGGCACGAGCGTTTCCACCTCACGCTTCTGGAAGCCATGCAGCCACCGCCGCCAAACCAGATCGCGCAGGCCCGTCGCTTTGCGGCATTCGTGCGCGACTACAACGAAGAACGGCCCCATGAGTCGCTTGGCCAGCTCCCACCCGCCAGCGTCTATCAGCCCTCGCCTCGTGCGATGCCAAGGCGGCTTCCAGAGCCCGACTACCCGGCCGAAGCCGCGGTGCGCCAGGTTCGCTCCAATGGCGAGATCAAATGGCGAGGCGAGCTCATCCACATTTGCAGCGCTCTCGTTGGCGAAGCCGTTGCCGTCGAGGAGACCGAGGACGGATCCTGGCAAGTGCGCTTCTTCGACGTGCCGATCGGCATCATCGACCAGAAAACACGCAAGCTGCGGGGCGGGGGGCGCGCCGCCCCCCCCCCCCCCCCCAAACACCACCCAAAAAACCGGCCGCTGGTTTAGGGGGGGAGGGGGGGGGGGGCCCGGCGGGGCCACAAACGCGGCCGGA